>CAZPJO010000028.1:0-12087 GCA_964586895.1 uncultured Roseicyclus sp. | reverse complement strand
GACACGTTGCGGTCGCACAATTCATAGACGCGCTGAATATGTTCCCAGCGCACGCGATCCGCGCTCATCGGGTTTTCGGGCGGCGGAGGCATCTCTTCTTCCTCGGCCAGCAAGGCGAAGGTGATGTCGTTGGCATCGGCGGGCTTCGAAAGGTAATCCGTCGCCCCCATTTTCACCGCAGCAACCGCCGTCGCAATCGCGCCATAGCCCGTCAGAACGACAATCCGTGAATCGGGGCGTTTTTCGCGCAGCCGCTCCACTACATCGAGGCCATTGCCATCCTCAAGCCGCAGGTCCACGACCGCATAGGCGGGCGGGCGGGCGGTTGCGATCGCCGATCCTGCGGCGACAGAGCCCGCGGCTTCGACCTCGAAACCGCGCTTTTCCATCGCCCGTTCCAGGCGGCGCAGGAACGGTTCATCATCATCGACAATCAAAAGCGATTTGTCGGATCCGATGTCCCGAAGGCTGCGGTCGTTCGTTCCCATTGCCGTCTCTCCTGTCATCCTTTGGATAAGGTATAGGAATAATTGGGAAATGGTCAAACGGTCGCAGGTGAAAACACTGTATTTGCAAAGAAAAAAAGGGCGCCACATCGGGCGCCCTTCGGGTTTCGCGTCGAAAAGATCAGACGGCTTCGTCGATCCATTTCTGCAATGCGGCCTTGGGCGCTGCGCCGACCTTGTTGGACACGACCTCGCCGCCGTTGAACATAAACAACGCCGGAATACCGCGCACGCCAAGCTGCATCGGCGCGTTCGGGTTCTCGTCCACGTTCACCTTAACGATCTTCACGCGGCCCTCATATTCGGTGGAAAGCTCTTCGAGCGCCGGGCCGATCTGTTTGCAGGGGCCGCACCATTCGGCCCAGAAATCGACAACGACGGGGATGTCGGATTGCTTCACTTCGGCGTCGAAGGTGGCATCGGTGACAGCAGTGGTGGCCATGGTTTGCCCTCCAGGCAGATATGGGTGTCGCGGCGCAAAGGGCATGCGGCCCGTGTGCAAGCGACAGGAATAACAATCGGATGCAGAAGCTATGGACGCCGGTGCCGGGGGTCAAGCACCCCTAGCGCGTTTGAGGGCGTCGGACACGATATCGTGTGGCAGTTCCATCAAGGTTCCGGTCCGTGACCAGAGGATTGCGGTGGTAATTTCCCGATCCGGATAAACGGCTTGCAGCAATTCGGCATAGGCCCCCATCTGTCGCAGGAGGCCTTCGGGAACGGCTTCGGGGCGGTCGGGCACTGTGGCGTTGGTTTTGAAATCAACCGCCGTGACCCGCTCCGGCGTGACGATCAGGCGGTCGATGATTCCCAGCATCGGGGCGTCGAGGCTGGCCGAATGGCCCGTGATCTCGACCTCGGCCAATGTGTCGGGCGCGAACAGGTGGTCTAACGTGGGCTCGGTCAGCACGCGCGTGACCTCTTCCAGCATCGGGGACAGCTCCTCGGCCGTGACATCGCCCATGTGCAGGGCCGCGATCCCCGGTGCCGCAGCGGGCCATGCAGCTGCGGGCAGGCGCGGCAGATGCTCCAACAGAAGATGCGTGATTGACCCGCGCCGCATCGCGGTTTCGGTGTCATCGCCCACCCCCGGAAGCGCCTTTGCGCCGCCGAGATCTGAGGGTGTTTTGACCTGTTGATCCTTATGGGGCGCGGTGACCGTTTCCCTGGCCCAATCGGGCAGGGGCACGCGGCCCTGATCCGGGGGCGTCGGCGGCACGGTGGCGGGCCAATCGCCAACCTCAAGGCGCAGTCCATCACCGTCGAGGCCCGGGACGGCCAGCGGGGCGGCACCGGCGTCTTCCATGGCGTCCTGCACGATCTTGTACCACGACGAGGCCGGTTTATCCTTGCCTCCCAAACCACCCGCCGCGGCCACGATCAGCCAGCTTTCGGCCCGGGTGAGGGCCACGTAGAGAAGGCGATTGAATTCCTCTGTATCGCGATCCTTGGCCGCCTCTTTGGCTGCAAGGATGCTCTCGCTTTCCTGTCCCGTGCCCGGCGGCCAGATCACGGGCCCGTCGTCGGGGGTCAGCAGTTTGATCCGCGCGCCACTGCCCGTCACCGCGGCGCAATCGGGCAGGATCACCACCGGCGCCTCCAGGCCCTTGGCACCATGCACGGTCATCACGCGGATCTGTCCCTCGGCCTGGCTGAGGTCGCGCTTGACCTGCACATCGCCGGATTCCAGCCAGCCCACGAACCCGGTCAGTGAGGGCACTTCACTGGCCTCATAGCTGAGCGCCTGCGCCAGCATCGCATCGATGGCATCCTCGGCCTCGGGCCCGAGCCGGGCGATCAGCCGACGCCGCCCGTCATGGCGGATCAAGGCCCGTTCCAGAAGATCATAGGGTCGGAGAAAATCGGCCTGATTGCGCAGGTCGCGCAGGATCGTGTGTGCCTCGGGGAAAGCATTCTTGCGGTCGCGCAAAGCCGACCAGAGATACGCCCCTTCCCGCCCGTGTGCGAGGTCAAAAAGCTCCGCTTCGCTCAGGCCGATAAGGGGCGAGCGCAACACGCAGGCCAGCGACAGATCATCGTCGGGCGTGGCCAGAAACCGGCACAGTGCCAGCAGGTCTTTGACCGCAAGCGGTGACGTCAATTGCGAGCGGTCCACCCCCGCCACCGGCAGGTTGCGAGCCTTCAACTCGGCAATAATCTTATGAAAGATCCGAGATCGGCGGCGCACAAGGATCAGGATATCGCCCGCCGTCACGGGTTTGCCCGGCGCGTATTCGACGGGGTTTTCGATCATGTCCCTGATCCGCACCGCAAGCGTTTCGGCCAGAACCGAGGAATGGTGATCCTCGCTCACCAGATCCTGCGGATCGTCCCAATCGGGTTTCACGGGTTTTTCGGCGGGCGCGATATGGGGCCAGAGGTCGACGCGGCCCGGTTTGTCGAAGAATGCGCGGTGTTCGACGGTGTCGCCAAGGCCGGGCGCGCCCAAACGCTTTGCCACGCGGTCCACCAGATCAAGGATCGGCGGGGCCGACCGGAACGAATGGATAAGCGCCGCGTCCTGAAACGGGGCGTCGATGGCGCGCAGCCGTTCTTTGAAATAATCGCGCATGCGGTCGAACTCGTCGGGGTCGGCGCCCTGGAAGGAATAGATTGATTGCTTCTTGTCGCCGACCACGAAGATCGTGCGCTGCACATCCGCACGCGCGCCCTCTCCGGCGGCGAAATCCTCGGCCAATCGCTTGACGATGTCCCATTGGCGGGGCGAGGTGTCCTGCGCTTCATCTACAAGAATGTGGTCGATTCCACCGTCGAGACGGAACAAGACCCATTGCGCGACGCGCGGGTCGGACAAAAGCGCCCGGGTCTTGTCGATCAGGTCGTCGAAATCAAGCCACCCGCGCGCCTGCTTGGCGTTGGCGTAAATCGGAAGGAAGGCGTCCGCGAAACGGTGCAGGGCGTCTGTCCGCTGCGCCGTGAGCAACCCGGTGCGCTGCGGGCGCGCATCGGCCAGCCGTTCGGCCAGCGCGTTCACAGCATCCATCGCATCGCCAATCGCCGCCCGTACCTTTGCGCTTGCGATCCCGTCGATGCGCGGTTGACCCATCTTCGCGCCGGATTGGTACACGAAGATCGCTTCAAGCGTTGCAATTGTGTCGAGCGTTGGCTTGTCCCATGCGATGGCCTTCAACTTCTTTGCAAGGGTCACGTGGGTGGATGTGTTGGGGTCGAGATGGGTGCAAATGATATGCGCAAGATCCGCTTCTCCCCCCTCGATCACCGACGCGATGATCTTGTCTTCGGTCAGGTCGGGCGGAATGTCGGCAAAGGCGCAGATGTCAGTCCAACTGGCCGCCGGTGTCATCGCCTCGGCCTTGCCAGCCACGTTGCGGGCCAGCGTGACCGCGCCGTCATCATCCGAAAGATGCGCCGCAATCAGGCGCAGCGCCGCGCGGCCACGATCGTCCTCGGCCATGTCGTCCAGCAGGTCGGTCAGCAGCCGCGATTGCACGCGTTCGTCGATCTCGGTGAAGGCGGGGCTGACCTGCGCCTCAAGCGGGAAGCGGCGCAGGACGGAGGAACAGAAGGAGTGGATGGTCTGGATTTTCAGGCCCCCCGGGGCCTCGATCGCGCGCGCAAACAAGGTGCGGGCTTCGTCAAGTTTCTCCGACGTCAGCCCGTCCACGCCGATCTCCGCCAGTGTCGCGCGCAGTGCGGTGTCGTCCTTCATCGCCCAGGCGCCGAGCCGCTCGAACAGGCGGTTCTGCATCTCCATCGCGGCGGCCTTGGTATACGTCAGGCAAAGGATGCGTTCGGGGCGCACGCCATCAAGCAACAACCGCGCCACCCGGTCGGTCAAAACGCGGGTCTTCCCCGAGCCCGCATTTGCGCCAAGCCAGGTGGAAACATCGGGTTGCGCGGCGCGGGTCTGGGCCCGGGTGGCGTCATCCATCGGCGTCGCCTCCGACCGGAATGACCTTGGCGTCCTGGGTTTCGTCCCATTCGCCAAGCCGCGCGAGGTGATCGTAATCGCCCTCAAACCGCGTTTGTTTGACCGACCGGCGAGAGGGGAAGCCGACCGCCGTCTGACGGTAATGCGTCACCAGCGTCTTCAGACCGGCCAGGATCTCGGCGAAGGTTTCGTCGTCGACGGGCTGGTCCCGGATATCGGGCGTGCTGCCCAAGCCGATATAGGCCAGCTTTGCCACCTCCAAGGGCGTGTCGGCAAAGGCGCCACCGCGCGCCATCAGACCTTCGATCAGAAGCTGCTTGTTATAGGCGATTTCCTGTTTGTCGGTCGGCAGATTGCCGGTCTTGTAATCGTAGATCGCCACGCGCCCGTCCGGCAGGCGGTCGATGCGATCGCCTTTGCCGGTTAACCGAAGGTCGAGGCCGGGGATATCCCAATATTTGCTTTGCTCGAGCATCCATGGCTCGGCCAGTTCGCGCAATTTGGCCTCTTCTTCCAGATACCAGGGCAGAACGCGCCGCAAGCGGGCGTCCCAGAATTGCCGTGCAGCGGGCCACGGCGCATCTTCTAGAAGAATTTGCGTGGCGATATCCATGAAGATCTGTTCGGCCCCGTCGGGCAGGCCCGCGCGGGTCTGTTCTACAAATGCATCGAGAATTGCGTGAACCACATTGCCGCGCAGGCGTGCATCGGGGCTGGCGCGTAGCGGGTCGATGGGCCTGAGGTTGAGGATCCGCCTGGCGTAAATCGCATAGGGATCGCGGATCAGTTTCTCGATCTCTGTCACCGAAAGTTGCGTCAGGCGCGGGCCGGATTGGGGCGCGGGTGCGGGGCGCGGTGCGGGGTCTTCGAAGGCCTCGGGCTGCGTCAGGTGGGCGACCTTGGCGAGCCAAGCCTCGCCCCGCATGCGCATGTCCTTGAGCGCGTGCGCCGAGGCGTCGCTGGCCCCGTCCAGAAGGTTCACGAGCCGGTTCAACCACCGCGCTGGCACAGTGTCGGTTTCATCATCGCGTTTTGAACGGCTTAACCAGATCGCGCCACCCGCGATGCCTTGTTGAAAATCATGGGCACTGAGGCCGATAACACGGTCCGGCAGGCGCAGGCCAGCCTCGGCCCGCAAGGGACGGTTCAACCACGGATCGGCCTCGGCCGCGCCGGGCCATGTGCCTTCGTTCAGACCGGCAAGGATCGTGATATCGGCCCCCTGAACACGGGCCTCCTGCGTGCCCCAGATCAGGATGTCGGCATGGGGACGCAACGCGAAGCGAACCTCGCGATCGTGGGCCAGCGCGGTGAAGAAATCGGCGTAGTCGCGCGCCGACATCGGGCCGCCATGGGGGGCATCGGCGGCCAGATTCGCCATCAACCGGGCGGCTTCCTGTCCTGGCTCCTTGTCGTAAAGCTCTCCACTTCCGTCCGCACCCGGCTCGCGCGCGAGGTGGCGGGCCAATTCGGTGTGGGCAGCCACATGATCGGCGATGGGGGCCGGGCCGCTTGGCGGTTCATGCGTCAACAACGGGGCAAGCCATTCGGCCCATGGCACCGTGCCTTCATCGTCCTGATCCTGCGCCCAGGTCAGAACCGCCTCAGGCGTCGGAAATGCGAGCCCGCGCCGCAGCAGTTTGAGCTCAAGGGTGTTAACACGCAGCGTATGCTTTTTGCGGTCCACGCCGGAATGGCAAAGCGGATGCTTCAGCAGCGCAATCAACGCCTCCGCCGTGATGGGTTCACAGCGTGCCTCGGCCACCTGCCTCAAGAACCGGCCGGGGGCGGTCTGGGCCAGCACCTGCCCCGCGCTGTCGTCCGGTTGAATGCGCCAGCGGTCAAGCTGCGCGGTGACCTTGCGGGCAAGCCGCCGGTCCGGGGTGACAAGAGCGGCGCGTTCACCGCGTTCTATCGCCGCCCGCAGGCGCAATGCGATGGCTGTGGCCTCGGCCTGCGGCGACGGGGCCTCGATCAGGCTGACGTCGGCCATGGCCCCCGCGATATCGGGCAGGTTGGGCCCTTCGGTGCGCCATTGGCTGGTCACCGGAGCCGGGCGCAGGGCAAGCGACACGGCGGCGTTGCGGGCCGGGTTTGACGGCTGGCTTTCGGTCCAGAGCGGCACGTCGGCGGGGTCGATGCCTGCCTCGTCCAACACGCGGGCAAGGCGGAATTGCGGGTGATCTTCCCCGGCCAATTCGCGGCGACGATCTTCGAGCAAGCGCCCCCAGACCGGTCGCGGCAGATCGGTATCAAGCCCGGGAAGGATCACCGCACCCTGCGGCAAGGTCGCCACCGCCTGCATCAACCGGAACGTGGCGCGGCGCGATCCGGTAGAGCCCGCTACAATGACCGGATGTGTAGGCGGGGTATGCTGCCACTGCGCGAGGAGGCGATCGACGACCAGCGCCTGCCGCGCTTCGGGGATCAGCCGGTCGTCTTGCGCCAGCATGTCGGAGGCGATCTGCAGGAAGGCGCGGGCGCGGCTCCAATGCTCCGAATGGCCCCCCATATCCAGTGCCGCGATCTGATCGGGAGGGACGCCTTCTTCGGCCATTTCGCCCATGAAATCGGCCAGGCTGTCGGCCAGGTCGTAGAGGGCTGCGCGCGGCGCGAGATCCGGGTTGGCGTCGATCAGTTGCGCGATGAGTTGTGACAATTCCAGCCGCACTTCGAGCGGGCTTTTGGCGGGCGGGATGCCCTCAAGACTGGCCGTGTCGGACAGGGACAGCACCGGGCGGATACGCGGCAAGAACCCCGGCCCACGCTGTATATACAGGGCTTGCAGCCTGCGTTGCATACGGGCGTTCGCGACAAGAACATCGACGCGTGCAAGCGCTTCGGCCCCCTGACCCGCAAGCCGGTTCGATATGCCCGTGATGAGGTCGGCGCAGAAATCCACACCCAATGGCGTGGCAAAGATGCGCGGCGCTGAGGTGGGGTCAAACATCTGCGGCCTCCAGCATCGCTTCGGCCAGTGCGATCCCGTCCGGGTGCCCGACATCGGCCCATTGGCCAGCGTAGATCAGACCGAAAAGCCGACCCTCCACGGCATAAGTTTCCCAGACCTCACGGAGGGAAAAGGCATCTCGCGGCTCGGCACGGCAGGGCGAAGGGTCAAGCATCTGCGCGCCAAGATAGACCAAGCTGTTCTCCGACGGATCCCGCGTCAGTCGGCCATGGCGATCCATGGAAAAATCGCCGCCGCCCTGCCGCCCGACCACGCGGTCGCGGGGGCTTAACAACAGCAGAGCCCCCATTCTGTGGGGGTCGAAGGCCGCCGCGATGGCCGCAAGAGGGTTGGGCCCGCACCAGACATTGTCGGCGTTGAGCGTCATGATCGGACCCGGGCCGAGGGCCGTGCCCGCGTTTTTCACGGCGCCACCGGAGTCCAGGATATCGGGTGCCTCAATCAGGGTGGTGACGTTACGCTGATCGCGAAGATGGTCGGTGATCTGATCGGCCCGGTAATGGGCGTTCACGGCGATCGGCGCGCAATCCGCGCCGCGTGCGACGTCAAGCGCATGATCCAGAAGGGTCCGCCCGGCCACTTTGATCATGGGTTTCGGGCGGTCCTGCGTAAGCGCGCCCATGCGGGTGCCGAACCCTGCGGCAAGGATCAGGCACGGTGTGGTCATGGTGTTGTCCAATCGGCGGAGCGATCAAGCAGGTCAGCCACCGGAGCCCTAAGTTCCGGCAGGCCTTCGGCGGCGCGGGAAATCAGCGCGCGCGTTCGGGGCAGGAAGGCGCGGTATTGGGGTTTGCCGTAGCGCGAGGCGAGGCGGTGGAAGATGCCGAGAATGCGAAGGTTGCGTTGTAGAGAGAGGGTATCGAAGCGTACAGGATCTTTTACAAGAACATCTTTCCAATGTGCGGGAATATCACGGCGCGGATCATCCAGCAGAGACACCAGATCATATCCATCGGGAAGCAGCATCGCATCCTGAAAATCCAACAGACCGATACGCGCATCGCCGTGCCGGTCCGGTAGCCAGATCAGGTTATCACCATGCACATCGCGCAGAGAAAGGACCAAGGGCCCTGGAGCATTCTCGGCAATGGCCTTGGCAAGAAGTGGCAGAAGCCGGGCGCGCAACGCATCGCTGTCGGCCAGCAGATCGAAGGTCAGGTTGACCATCTCGGCCATGCCAAGCGGGTCCGGTGCGCTGAGGTCATCGGGTGGTTGCGCGCTCAGCCGGGGCAAAAGAGCGGCGGTGGCCCGATATGCCGCGAACGCCGCATCGGGATCATCCGCCAGCAACCGCGAAAGGGTAAGGTCGCCGAAGTCCTCGATCAGAAGGCAACCAATGGCGTCTTCCTCGGCAAAGATACGTGGCACGGATAATCCCAGACCGCGCAGATGCGCCCCGATCCGGAGAAAGCGGGCACGGTTCGCTGCGTCGGGATCTTCCATGAGGATTGCGCGGCGAGACCCGTCAATCAGCCGGGTGTAACGGCGGGTGGAGGCATCGCCGGCCAATGGCGTTCGATTGGCCTGCTCCCATCCTTGTTGCTTTAGAAAGCTATCGATCATTTTGCCAGCGCCTTGGACAGGCGGGCGGTAGCAACATGCCCCGGCGACGCAAACAGGCTCGCGGCGCGCCCATCGTCGGGCTGTCGCTCAAGATGCAGCAGGCAGCCCGCGGGCCAATGGGGGGCGGAACGATCTGGCCATTCGATCAGGCAAAGGGCCGCCCCAAGCGCCTCGTCGAGGCCAAGCTCTGCAAGCTCCTGCGGATCGGACAGGCGATAAAGGTCTGCGTGCCAGACCTCGGCCCTTGGGGTGTCGTAGGTCTGAACCAATGTGAAGGTCGGGCTGGGGACAGGTTCATCGGGTAGGCCCGTCCAGGCCCGGATAATGGCCCTTGCGATATGGGTTTTCCCGGCCCCGAGCGCGCCCGACAAAAGCAGCGTGTCGCCGGGTTCGAGCGCCATCGCCAAGCGCTGCGCCAATGCGTCTGAGGCTGCTTCATCCGCCAGCGTCGTGCGCGCCAGCAGCGGCCAATCCGGCAGGAGCGGCGCGTCGTCATCGGGCAGGGAAACTGGATCAGCGGAAGTCATCTTCCACGGAGCCTAAAGGAGTTTGCGCAGAAGCTGAATCGGAAAAGTCCGGCGACCCGGAGGGCACCCGAATAGCCCCGGAACCCCGATCGCGTGGCCGAAGCCTGTAGTCAGGCCGTTTTGACCGAGCCGTCTGCCTCGCCCTGTCCCACCGCGCGGGCCGCATCCAGAAGCGGCGTGCCGCTTTGTCCGCCGATATTCGATAGCGGGTCGGTCATGCTGTCGTCGAGTGGCAGGAATTGGACCACGGTACTGCGCCCGCGGGTGGGTTCCATCCGAACGGCGATGCGCAGGCCGTCACGGGTCCGGATTTCTTCCACCCATGGGCCGCGATCGACCTCATGCGCCACAAATTGGCGGATGTCGCCCCAAACGCCCGAGGGTTCGCACCGCGCGGCCCATAGGGCGGATGCCTCGCCCAAGGTCGGCATCTGATCCTGCGCGGTCGGGTCAGTGGCCCACAAACGCGCGTAGCCTTCGTTGGTGCTGAGCAGGGAGCCGTCGGCATGGAACACGGCAAGGCCGATGGGCAACGTGTCGAGCACCGCCTGAAACATATCCAGATCAGCGCGGAATTGTCGGGTCAGGGACACCTCGGCGCTGATGTCTTCGAACATGAAGGCAATTGCGCCGTCGGGGTGCGGGCGGCCCAAGACGCGGAACGATTTCCCGTCCGGCAATTCCCAGATCTCTTGATAGGTGCCAGTCTCGGCGCCCTCTTCAAGTCGCGCGATTTCGTTGCGCCAGGCCTTGTAATCACGGGGTTCGGGGATGCGTTGATGTTCGCGCAGGGCATCGAGAAACGCGCTGAGCGTGGGTCGATCCGAGAGCATGTTGAAGGGGACATTGGTCAGGTTCAAAAGCGCGGGATTGAACGTCACCAATTCGCGCCGCCGGTCGAATACGGCGAGACCGATGGGCAGGGCGGCGAAGGTCTTGGTGGAGGTCTGAAGGAAGGTCCGAAGCGAGGTTTCCGCCGTGACCAGCCGGTCGATGCGTTGCGCCGTGAACAAGGCGGTGCCGCCGGAAAGGCCCTCCCGGCTGACCTCGAACCACGCGGGCTCTTCGCGGTCGGGCAGCTCTAGTTGACAGCGCCGCAGCGTGCCGTCGGCGGGCGCGGGCACCAATTGATCGGGAAACACTTGCGGCAATGGCCAACCGGCGGTTTCCCCGTCGCGCAGCCGTTCCACCGTGCGCAGATAGGCCGCATTGGCCCAAACCACGCGGCGCCGATCGTCTTCGCGCCAGATCAGCGCGCTATTGCCATCAAGGATCGCGCGCAGGTCGGTCAATTCGGTTTGCAGCGTCTCGAGCGTGGCCACTTCGACCACCTGCCGCCCCGACGCCTCGCCAGCGGGCCCGATCGTGAGCACAAGCGCATCGTCTTCCTTGCGGCCCCCGATTGTCACCTCGTCCGAGCCAATGCGGGCCTCGACCAGGAAGGCCTGCCCGCGATCCTGCAGGACCTTGATCCGATCCGCCATGTCCGGGCTGAGCGGTGAAAGGGCGGCGATCAGGTGCCGCAAAGCGGTGGCACGATCGGCATCGGTGTCGAGAAAGGCATCGTCGGGCGTGATATCCGACAGAAGATATCCGTCACGGAACCGGTACGAATGCATCACATCCATTGGCAGTCGTGCAGCGCCGGTGTCGGCCCGCTCGCGCGCCCCGCCGCGCATCAGCAGGCGGGTCGTCAACGCAACTGCGGCGGCCCCCGTGCACAGAACGATCAAAAGAAAAACAAATGTCGCCGCGTTGTCCAAAACCGACCCTTTCCGTGCCCCGTCGGCGAGAATGAGGACAAACGGTTAATGGCAGGTTAACGATGGGTGACGCGGTGTGGCGTTGGGTTTGTTATTCGTTTCAGCCGGTTATCTGCACGTTGGGTCCAAGTGCGCCGTCCGAAGGTATCCGCACGATCTCAGCCTCCGGCCATGTGACCTCGACCCGCGCGCCGGCCTGACCGGAGTTTTCCTCATCGGTCAGAAAAGGGCTGCGCGCGTTGAGAAACCGGACCTCGGCACCAGAGCGTTCCAATAGGGTCTTGGCGATGAACAGGCCCAGACCCATGCCTTCATACCCCGGCCGGGCATCCCGGGCTTCGGCACTTCGACGGCGCAGGAAGGGATCGCCCAGACGGCCCAGAAGATCAGCCGGAAATCCCGCACCGTCGTCCGTGATACTCAGGCGCAAGGTTCCATCACCCCATCGCCCCTCGATCCAGACCCGATCCTCGGCAAAATCCACCGCGTTCTGGATCAGGTTGCGGACCCCGTGGATCACCTCGGGCTTGCGCCAGATGTGGGGCTGTTGCGACGGGTCTGGCACGTCCGCCCCGTCGGTCGGATGGTAATCGAAATGCAATGCGACGCCACGATCCGCGTGGGGATCGGCGGCTTCGGCAATCACGGCACCGAAGGGCGCGCTGCGCAGGTGCAGATCGTCTTTACCGGCACGTCCCATGGAATGCAGGATATCGCGGCAACGGTCGGCCTGATCCCGGATCAAGGCGGCGTCTTCGGCCAGCTCCGGGTGCCCCTCCAATTCGTCCAGAAGCTCGGTCGAGACCAGCTTGATCGTGGCAAGCGGCGTGCCGAGTTCATGGGC
>CAZPJO010000027.1:3719-15337 GCA_964586895.1 uncultured Roseicyclus sp. | reverse complement strand
CAGGTGCTGGTGTCTGTATGGACGTGGAGGTTCGAGTCCTCTCCTGGGCACCAACCTGCACTTTCGAAGAAAGTGTCAGGGGCCGGACGGGTAATTCTCTTGGAAATTTCCCCGAAAGGCCTTCTCTCCCTTCCGCCAATGTGACCAACACTTCCCGACGGAGGGGCTGCGACGATGACGATCCACCTGTATCAAAACGATCTGCCCGATGACCTGTCGCTTGGTCCCGTCGTGGCCATTGATTGCGAAACGATGGGCCTGCACCCGCACCGGGATCGCCTCTGCGTGGTGCAGCTTTCCGATGGCGGCGGCAACGCGCATCTGATCCAGGTCGCCAAGGGGCAGACCGACGCCCCCAATCTGGCCCGTTTGCTGACCGATCCGGACACGTTGAAACTGTTTCACTTTGGCCGCTTCGATATCGCCGTGATGTATCACGCGTTCGGCGCGCTCACGGCACCGGTCTATTGCACCAAGATCGCCTCCAAGCTTGTGCGCACCTACACGGATCGCCACGGGCTCAAGAACCTGCTGCAGGAGTTGATCGAGGTCGACATCTCCAAGCAGCAGCAAAGCTCCGATTGGGGCGCCGATACGCTGACCGAGGCGCAGAAAACCTACGCCGCCTCCGACGTGCTCTACCTGCATCAGCTTAGGGACAAGCTCGACACCATGCTCGCCCGCGAAGGCCGCACCGAGATGGCGCAGGCCTGCTTTGACTTCCTGCCCAACCGTGCGAAACTCGATCTGGCGGGCTGGCCCGAGATCGATATCTTCTCCCACTGATCAGCCCTGGGGGCCTTCCACATGGCGCGCGGCGATCTTTATTCGAGACTGGTGACCTGGGTGAAAGTCACCCTGCCTCTCATCGCGCTTGGCCTGTTGTCGACCCTTTTCCTGCTGTCCAACCCGCCTGACCCCGATGCGGCCCTGCCCTATGCCGAGGTCGACATCGAACAGATCACCCGCGAACAACGCGTGACCGAACCGCGTTTCGCTGGTGTCATCGAAGAAGGGCGCGAGATCATCATCATCGCCGAAGCCGTCTCCGCCGATACCGGGCAAATCGACCGCATTCGTGCACAGGCCATCGATGGGCGTGTCGATCTGGCGATGTCCGAGGTCATGACGCTTCAGGCCACGCAAGGCGATATCGACATGGCTGCGCAACTGGCCTCGCTCAGCGATGGGGTCGCGGTTCAGACCTCGCGCGGCTACCGGATGGAAAGCGACATGGTCGTGATGGCTCTGGACGAAGTCCGCCTGCAATCGCCGACCCCGGTGCACATCACCGGGCCCGGCCTCGACCTGACCGCCGACACGATGGAGATGGAAGAAGTGGACGGCGCGCCAATCCTTCGTTTCACTGGCTCGGTTCGGATGCTATATCAGCCGGAGAATTAAGGGGTTTTCATGCAGCGTCTTCTTGCCCTTCTGGGCCTTGTCCTCTGGCTATCAAGCCCCGCGACCGCACAGGTCGATATCGGCTTCGGTGGCGTCAACTACGACGCCGGCACCCCGATCGAGGTCACAGCCGACAGTCTGACCGTTGATCAATCCACCGGCGAGGCCGTCTTCACCGGCAATGTCATCGTTGTGCAGGGCGATCTGCGCATGGCCGCCGGTGCGGTTCGTGTCGTCTATGCCGAACAAGGCGGCGCGCAGGATGTGCGCGAGGTTGTGGCAACCGGCGGCGTTCTTGTAACGCGCGGCTCCGATGCGGCCGAAGGCGGACAGGCCCGATTCGACGTGAACTCCTCTCTGCTGACGCTCTCGGGCGACGTGCTTGTCACCCAGGGCGGAACCGCAATCGCGGGTGATACCATGGTCGTCAACATGCGCACCGGAAGCGGCTCGGTCGACGGCCGGGTGCGCACCGTTCTGGGCGGTGGCGACTGAGATGCCGCTTGACGTCACAGAAGGCTCTGCCGGGCTTCGCGTTGAAAAACTGCGCAAAAGCTACCGCAAACGCCCGGTGATCCGCGACGTGACGCTGGAGTTGAACCGTGGAGAGGTCGTGGCGCTGCTTGGTCCGAACGGCTCGGGCAAGACGACCAGTTTCTATTGCATCGCCGGTCTGATCACGCCCGACGGCGGACGCGTCACCATCGATGGGCAGGACGTGACGCTGTTTCCGATGTATCGCCGCGCGCGCGCCGGGGTCGGGTATCTGCCACAGGAAATGTCGATCTTTCGTGGCCTCAGCGTGCAGGACAATATCATGGCGATCCTCGAAATCGTCGAGCCCAACCGCAAGACGCGGCGCGACCGTCTGGAAGAATTGCTCAGCGAATTTTCGATCGAGCACCTGCGCCGCGCGCCCGCCCTGTCGCTGTCCGGTGGCGAACGTCGGCGCGCCGAGATCGCCCGCTGCCTGGCATCCAATCCTCGTTATGTGCTGCTGGATGAACCGTTTGCAGGCGTCGATCCCATCGCCGTGGGCGATATCCGCGCCCTGGTGTCCGAACTCAAGACCCGCGGCATCGGCGTCCTGATCACCGACCACAACGTGCAGGAAACGCTGGCCATCGTGGATCGCGCCTATATCCTGCACGACGGGTCGATCATCATGTCGGGCACCGCCGAAGAAGTTGTGCAGGACGAAAACGTCCGCCGCGTCTATCTTGGGCAAAGCTTCCGAATTGGTTAACCCGGTTTTCGTTGACAGACGGGGGCGACTCGTCGCCAAATGAAGGGGATGGTTGCGTTCGCTTCATCCCGATCCCAAAGCTGCACCAAGGTGCAAGCGCCGGATTGCCTTTATCTTGAAAATTCAAGTAAAACAAAGACTTGCGCTTTGTGCACGCGTGCACAAACTGCCATCAAGCAACATAAACGGAGGTTTCATGCGGTATCAGATCAGTGGAAAACAAATCGAGATCGGCCAGGCCCTGCAAACCCATGTGCAGGACAACCTCGGCAGCGTCGCACAGAAATATGCCGAACGCCCCACCGACGCGAATGTCATCTTCTCGAAATCGGGGTCCGAATTCGTTTGTGAAACCACTGTCCACCTGTCCACCGGCCTCACCGCATCCGCCAAGGGCCACGCCCACGAAATCTACGCCGCGTTCGAGGCAACCGCCGATAAACTCGAAAAACAATTGCGCCGGTACAAGCGTCGCCTGAAAGATCACCACCGCGACCGCACGCAGCCCATTGATGTCTTTGGAGGTTCCTCCTATATCCTCGCGTCATCTGAGGGGTCGGATGACACGTCCGAACCCGAAAGCCTTCAGCCCATTATCGTGGCCGAGATGGAGACACGCATCCCATCCCTGTCCGTGGGCGAGGCCGTCATGCAGATGGAAATCGCAGGCGCACCCCTGTTGGTTTTCCGCAACGAAGGACACGACCGGGTAAATGTAGTCTACCGCCGCGAAGACGGGAACGTAGGCTGGATCGACCCCGCCAAGGAATGAGAAACAGGCAGGGATCGGAGAACGCGTCCGGTCGACACGGGGAACGGTGACACATGGATTTACCGACATTGCTTGCGCCGCAAGCCGTGAAAGTCGTTAGTGACGTCAGCAGCAAGAAACGCTTGTTCCAGTCCATTTCTGAAATGGCGGAACCGATTGTTGGTGTGCCGTCTGGGCAGATTTTCGAATCGTTGCAGGAACGCGAAAGCCTTGGCCCGACCGGTGTCGGCAACGGGATCGCCCTGCCGCACACGCGCCTGCCCGGCCTGACCCGGATCAGCGGCGTCTTCATCCGCCTCGAACGGCCCATCGATTTCGACGCCGCCGACAGGATGCCCGTCGATCTGATCTTTGCATTGATGGCGCCGCAAGAATCCGGCGTGGATCATCTCAAGGCGCTCGCCCTGGTGTCTCGGACGCTGCGCAATGACGATCTGTGCGCCAAGTTGCGGGCAAATTCCGACCCCGTGGCGCTTTATGCCCTGATGACGGATCACGAGGGCAGCAAGGCCGCCTGATCCGCGACCGTGATGTCCCGTCACTCCGCGCGCCCGACCGGTTACGACCGGTTCCAGCGCTTGAACCCAAACCCGACGTAGTCGCGCCGATAGGTGTCGATAAGCGCCTGCTCGATCTTGCCGTCATAGACCGCCTTCAACCCGAATGCGCCCGGCATCGCCTCGTCAACCAGATCCGGCACCTCTTCAATTCCCGCCTCATGGGCAAGCGCCGGAAGCACCTGTTTCATCTGGTGCTCATGGACCACGGCCTGCGGGACAATCACCTGCGCCATCCCTTGCAGGATCGCCATCTGACTGGCCCAGGCCTGATCGACACGGATGCTGGTCTGACCGTTGAGATTGCCTTTCAGGAAGCCGACAAAGCCGACAAACGCGGCCTTTTGCTCTTCCTCCGTCCAATCGTCTCCCGGCGTCTTGCCCGGTATCGGCACCTTGTAGCGTTGACGCAGGATCTTGCGCGGATCGGCATACATGGGCCGATTGTCCGGAAGGATGAACCGGTTGAACGTGCAATACGCCCGCGCCACCGGATGGCGTAGCACAGAGAAACTGCGAAAACCCGGCATCTCCTTCATCCACTGGCGCAGCTGCTTCTGGCTCATCTGACGGATCAGGGCGTCTCGACCCACGCCATCAATCTCGCCCATCCAATCAAGGATCGCCCCCTCCGGCGCGCCCTTGATCGGACAAAACAGAAGACCCCTTGTCGGATGGGCCACGAAATTCGGCACCTGCGCCGCGCGGTCCGGCTCCAGCTCGGGGGTACGATCCAACCCGAACCGATCCAGATCCGCCAAAGCCGTGACCATGTCATCGTAATTCTCGACCTTGTCCCGCAAGTGACTGGGGTTTTGCCGTTTCAACTTCTTCGACGGCGCGTCGACCCGTTCATCCGACCCCAGAAACGCCGCCAATCCGTTCAGCACATCGACATCGTTGATGTCTTCATAGCGGATCTGAAACGCGACCTGACCCGTGTGCTGCAAACCGCGCCGCAGATGGTCCTGAAACCCGCCAAGGGTATCGACCAGGTCCCGGAACTCTGATGCGTCAAAGCCAACCTTGGCCGATTTCGCATGTTTCATATCCGTAAGCCGCCATTGTCCCGTGGCAGAGGCGATCTTGCGGCTGACGTAAGAGTCCAGCGGATTGCGCGTCAGGATCACCTTTGCGATCCGCGGATCGGGCAAGACACGCTCCACCACACGGGCGTCATGATCGTGGAACAGGCGGAAGCCCGGCAACGGACCATCGGCATTTTCGATGATCGCATCCAACAGGCCAAGAGGATCCGCCTCGCGCCGGTCCATATCGAAGCCGTGCAATTCGAACATGTTGTGATGGCCGATGAACGTCGGGTTATACACCTCGCCCAGGCAGTCGAGGCTGTCGAATTTGTTGAGCGATTCCTCAAGGTAATTCGATCCGGTCCGCATCTCTGCAAACAAAACGAAAGCGTCATATCGACGGGCCAAGGCCTTACCTCACAAGATAGGGGCGATTGGTTGCACCCGCCGGAAGCGGCGCAACGCCCTCCGGGGGGAAATCACCCACTGCGAAGGGGTTCATCCCCTGATTTTTCAGGTTTTGCAGGAATTTCGGAAGCCCAGTCAAATCTGCCATGCGCGGCGCCTCGGTCAGGCGGCTGGCCTGCGAGCCTTCCATCCCGTCCAGAATACGTTGCAGGTTTTCCATCGGTTCTTCCAAAAACTCCGCCAGTGACCAGATCCGGATCTCGGCCCGGCTGCGCACGTGGCGCAGCGTGTTGACGTAATCCACCTCACGCCGTTGCAGGCGGGCCGCCTCCGTTCGGATGTCGCTGAAATTGCGGTTCGCGGTGAATAGCCGAACCGCCCACCCGCCGGTGATCACACTGATCTGCGCGTTGGAATCGCTGGCCATGAATGCGCCGGGGCGTTGATTGTCCTGCGGCCCGAACATGAACACCTGCCGTTCGCCGCGCGTGTTCCAGATCAGGTTCGTCAAAAACCGTTCGGGATTGTAATCGCGCAAGGCCGGCGCCCCCGACAGACAGCCGGCAAACGTCTCGGCATCGCCGGCAAACCGGGCCCGCTTGGGATCGAACAGATTGCCATGGACTGACGTCCCCAATCGCCGCGACAACCACGGCTCGAAATCCAGAAACAGGTCATTGAACCCCTGAAACACCGAATAGGGCGCAGCCGTCTTGCCATTTTCCCATTCGATGTTGGGAAACCGGCTTTGCATATAAAGCCCCGCACGACCCTGCGTGCGCCGTTCCAGGGCCTTGGCGAACACGCGGTCGATCTTTCCGGGCGTCGGTTCCGCCCGGCGTTCATCCGATGGTCCATCATCCAGGAACGCTTCGTATAGCCGGTCCGCCCGATGCCAGATCTTGCGCGCCACGAAGCAATCCGACCGCCGCAAAAGGTGCAGGTGATCGTCGTAAAAGACATGCGGTTTGCCCTGAAAATCGAACTTCGACAGGGTCAGGGACCGGCTTTCGATCTTGCGGGAATAATTGCGCACCAGCGTCTGCCAGTAGCTTTCATCGGGGATCCACACGAGCTTGAAATATCGGTCGAACTCACGCCGCCGTTTGTCTTGCAGGATCGCGCTCAGGGTCTGGCGCGACAGGCACCACCATTGGCTGCCCAGATGCGGCGCAATCCCATCGGGGATCTTGCGGCGGAACCCGATATTGCGCTGCAACTCCACATAGCGGTCGAACAGAAACCTGTGCCGCTTCCACGAAAACGGGAACCGGAGCTGGAACCGTTCGGTGTTGAGCCCATCGACCGTCCAATCCACATCCCTCAGCGTGACGCTTTCGATGAAATCGGTCATCGGCCGCGCCGCGAGATAGGCGCGCAATTCGTCCACCGGGCGCAACGGCAGGCACGATCCCGACGTCAGATAGACGTGCCGCACACCCGGAAACGCGTCGAGCATCACTTCACTCGCGGTCTGGCTTGCCGCCACAAGGCTCCAGGTGCCCCACTCGCATTTGTGCCGTTTCGAGAATTTCACATTCTCCAGATCCGACATCTCGGTCTTGAACCAGTCGAACCGCGCTTTTGGAACACGTTTGTCGAGGTGGATGACCACCGGGAAATCGCGTTCGGCCCAGTGACGCGCAACCTGGGCCGCGCGCTCCAACGCGGTGTGGCACATCATCACGAACCCCAGCGTGCTCATGCCCAATTGCCCTTGGACATCAGACCCAGGATCTCAAGCTGACGCCAGTTGATGTATTTTTCCGACCACTTGGTCCAGAAATCCGGGTTCTCCCGAAGCCCCTCTGCATAGGCTTTATATTCCGAAGAGGCCGCGTAATGTTCGCGCCTTGCAAGCTCTTCCGCGGCCTTTTGGCTAAACGTATCGAGGAATTTGGCATGCAGCAAAACGCCCGACGCCTTCTCACCCCCCCATTCGTCGTAAACAAGGTTCAACCCGCGCGGCAACAACATATGGGTCGAAGACGCATAGGCATAATGCTTCTGCCAATGGACCAACGGCGTCTTGTTCAACGCAGGCGCGCGCTCTGGCTTGTCCTGAAAGAACGCCCGTGCCCTCGGGCCCCCTTGGATCCATAGGTTTCCGTAATCCCAATTCCGCTCGATCGCGTAATTCCCTGCATCGAACCAACAGGCGATATCAAACGGATTTTGTCCTTCGCGATAGCTCTGCGCGTTGATCGGTCCCTTGGGATACATATCCAGAAGCATCGCACCGAATGACTTGATCGACGACGCCTGCAACCAATCCGTCAGCGCCGGGATCGGGCGCGTGTCCGAGAAGGGATAAACCAGGAATTCATCCGGATCGACCGTCAGGCACCAATGCCCATGGCCGTAAAGCCGAAGCAGCCGGTTCATCCAATCCATCCCGAACCGGGCCCGCTTGTAGCTTTGATCGGTCCACCAGACCGAACAATCGGGCTGCTCCGTCAGGTATTCGCGACTGCCATCGCCGCTGTCGTTATCCACGAACAGGAAATGGCTCACGCCACGCTCGCGATAATACTTCAGGAAATAGGGCAGCCGGATCTTTTCATTGCGCAGGGTCACAAAGCACAGGATATCGCCGTCCCGGATCGTGTCCGTTCGGTCGGCGATTTCATCAAGCACCTGCGATTTGCGCCATGCGCGCACGAGGTATCGCTTGCGTTCAAGACGCAACCCATAGCGGCGAATGACCTTCATGATCGGCCTCGCACATCCCGTGAAATGACAGCTTCTGCCACGATCTCAAAATGCTCCTGCCAGGTCGGACACTTGACCTTCGTCAGATCCGGCACACTCCATTTACCATCAATGAGTTGCGTAATCGTTTCTTTCCAGTGATAGGCGGTAGGATTGTTCACGTAAACGCCACAATCTCCAAGCGTTTCCCGGAAAACAGCAAGATCCGCGCAGATCGGCGTCGCTCCGGCCAATGCGGCTTCAAGCGGTGGGAAGCCGTACCCTTCGGCAATCGACGGAAACAACAAAGCGCTCGCCCGCGCCAGATGCGCATGCACCTCCGCATCGGACAACGCGCCATGCAGGTGGATCGCCTTGCCCCGCAGCGCATGTAAGTCCAGCCGGGTCATCAATGCCTCGGCCCCCCAACCGGGCTTGCCGATGATATGCAACTGCGGCATCCGATCCGCCGGGTATTGCGTGGCAAGGTCTTCCCAGACATCGACCATCATCGCGTGGTTTTTTCGCGGCTCAATGGTGCCGAGCATCACGAAATGACGCGGGTCCCGTGTCACATCAATAGGTTTGATGGGTTCCACACCCAAGGGCGCGACGGTGATCGGTGGCCTGCCCTCCGCATCCGCCCAATGCCGGGTCAGCGCACTCTTGGTCGCCCTCGAATTGGCAATCACATGGGTCGCGTGGTGCCGCACACGCGCGATCCGGCCCGCGAAATTCGCCGGTTGCGTCCTTGCGACAAGATCGGGATGCGTGATCGGGATCAGGTCGTGCACCATCACCGCGCAAGCGCGCCCCGCGCCGAACACCGACAGAACCTCGGAAGACAGGTTCGAATGGCCAGTGTTCAGATAGGTCGCGGCCTCTGCCCCCTGACGCCCGACAAGGCGGTGCAGGCCACCGCGCATGCAGCGATCTATCGCAAGCGCGCGCAATCCGGCCTCTGCGCGGTGCCGGGGACGCGCACCGCGAAAGCTGACCCGTGACAGTAGATCGGCCCGCCCGAGGGGTTGCCGCCCTTCCGCCAGATCAAGCAGCCACTGGCCACCACGCGCACCCAGAAGAAGATATCCCCGGGTGGTGCGGCACAGAAACCGATCCGCCCCGGAGGATAGACATGTCTTGAGGTATTGCCGTTCGACCCGGTCGATGCCGGTCGGCGGACCGCGCCCAATGCGGGTCAGGGTGCGCGTCACGTCCAGCCAAAGGGCCGGAACGCGAGACAGCGCACCCATCGTCACGCGACGCGGCGGGCTATTGCGCCGCGTTTCTCACAGACCCGAGGTCGGTGAGGTAATCCTGAAACTCGTCGCGCAGCTCTTCATGTGCCAATCCGAACGCGACAGTGGCCTGAAGGAACCCGGCCTTGGATCCGCAATCAAACCGCTGGCCCTTGAACCGGAAGCCGTAGACGTTGTCGGCGGTGGTGATTTCCTGCGCGATCGCGTCAGTCAGCTGCACTTCCCCGCCGGCCCCGGTCTTGATCCGGTTGAGGTGTCCCATCACATCCGGCGACAGGATATAACGCCCGATGACGGCAAGGTTCGACGGCGCCTTGTCGGCCTCCGGCTTCTCGATCATGCCTTTCACGGACACGAAGCTTCCCATGTCTTCCTTGATGTCGAGCACGCCATAAGACGACGTCTTTTCATCCGGCACTTCCATCGCAGCGACCATGTTGCCGCCAAGCTCTGCATGCGCTTCCACCATCTGCTGAAGGCAGGGCGTGTCGGCCGCGATCACATCATCGGGCAGGATCACGGCAAATGGCTCGTTCGACAAAAGACGCCGCGCACCCCACACAGCATGGCCCAGACCCAGCGCCTTGTGCTGGCGGATATAGGCGATTTCGCCGCTGTCCATATTGGTCGCCTTGAGCTTTTGCAGAAGGTCCGTCTTACCCTTCTTGCGCAGCGTGTTTTCCAGTTCATGGGCATGGTCGAAATAATCTTCCAATGCGCCCTTGCCTCGGCTCGTCACAAAGATGAATTCCTTGATCCCGGCCGCGCGCGCTTCATCGATCGCATATTGGATCAGCGGGCGGTCGACCAATGTCATGATCTCTTTCGGAACAGACTTGGTTGCGGGGAGGAATCGCGTTCCAAGACCCGCGACGGGAAAAATTGCTTTGGTGACTTTCTTCTTCATGCCTTGCCTCTTGTGCATCGCCCGAAGTTCGGTGCGCGATCGCACTCTATTACGTGTTGTTGATTAATGAAACGTCATGGGTTGGGAAATACCCGTTTCGCGTCCCCGCAGGCTACAAACCGCGCATGGCAGAAATACGACAAACTTCGCGCGACAATCGTCCGTTGAAGGAATGGATTTGAAACCGCGGCTCCGTCCGCTCAGAGGGACCGAAAAGACCACCGCTCTGGTCCCACCACCCCCCGTCGGTAAAGCGCACCTTGTGCTTGCGCGGGGTCGGCTCGAAGATGAACAGGCTGACCGGTTGCCCGTCACGCACCGCCGCCTGCGCTTGCCCGTGCAGGCGCAGGCGTTGGAACGGACGCCCCGACAACACCAAGGGCTTGCGCGGATCATTGGCACAAAACGCCTCGAACGGCGCCCCGGTGGCGGTGATCCCGGGCACTGCACTTTCGCGCACGCGCCCCTCGTCAAGGCCCGCGCGCAGGCTTTCCATAAGCTCTCGCATCTTGTCGGCATCCAGCTTTCGGGTTTTGGCCAGCTTCAACAACCGACTGCTCTGCGCCGCCTCCAACGCCCGAACCGCCGGGGCAATGTCTTCGTCATTGGCATGCTTGCGCAGGAAAACGCGGGCCGAGGCTCCGATGTCGTGAAGGCTCAACGGAATGCGATCCTCTGACCGGCGCGCGCTGGCCTGGAAACTGTGATGCACAAATGCCCCCTCGACCCACGCGGTGGCCAAACCCGCCTGCCCGATCCGCAGGGACATATCGGTATCGTCGAGGTAGAAGTGCATCGCTTCGTCGAACCCGCCAACCCGGTCGAACACATCACGGCGAAACGCCATATTCGTGCCATGCAACTTGCGCCTGAAACCGTCCCTGACTGGCATGTTAGGCTCGATATCGACCTCATCCCCCAACCCATTTACCGCCGCCGATCCCCATTGCAGGCTGATACCATTCCGCCCAAGAACGGGCCCCGTCGCGGCGGCAATATCGCGCTTGGCAAACGCCGCCAACAGCGCATCGGCCCAGGTCGGCTCCGGCACGGCATCGTCGTCGATGAAGGCGATGATCTGCCCTGCCGCCGCCGCGATCCCGGCATTGCGCGCGGCCGATATGTTGGGGACATCCTGCGGCAGGATCTTGATCCGATCGGCAAATTCCCGGACCGCCTGTCGTCCCGCCGTATCGGCGACAACCACCACCTCGCATCCCGCGCGGTGCAGTTGGCTCAACCCCAAAAGGCACCGATGCAGGGCCTCCGGGCGCCCGGTGCTGACCACGACCACGCTCAGGGCCGAGGGCGTCACAAAGTCCCCATCTCGGCCATCATCGCCT
>CAZPJO010000027.1:0-3709 GCA_964586895.1 uncultured Roseicyclus sp. | reverse complement strand
CGGGATATCTTCGGGGTTGTTCAACTCCCAGAACTTCGACCCGCGCGCCTCCACCTCGACGCAAAGCACCGGATGTCCGGCCTCCAGGAACCGCAATTGCTCCAGGCCTTCAAGCGTCTCTAACGGGCCAACCGGCCAATGCGGATACGCCCGCAAAGCCCACGGCCGATAGGCATAGACGCCAACATGGTGGAACACCGGTGTATCGGCATCGGGCGCATAGGGGTCCGCCGTGAACGGGATGACCTCTTTCGAAAAATACAACGCCCGGCGCTTGCTGTCGGCGACGGCCGTCGTGCCGCCCACCCGGCCTGCCGCACGATCCGCCTTCAACGCCGCCAACGTGTCACCGTCGCATCGCAGAATCGGGGTCGCCAAAGCCGCCTGATTGTCGGCACGAAGGCCCCTGATCAAATCCTCCAGGAACCAATGCGGGGTCAGCGGTGCATCCCCTTGCAGGTTCACAACCATCTCAACATCGCCCAGGATTTCAAGCGCCTCGGCGCAGCGTTCGGTCCCGTTGCGCGCCTCGGACGAGGTCATCAAGACCTCCGCCCCGAACCCACGCGCGGCCTCTGCGATCCGGTCGTCATCCGTGGCGACATAAACCGCATCAAGCCCTGCAACACTTTGCGCCGCCTGCCAGGATCGCTCGATCAAACTGCGCGCCTGCCCCGTGGCACCGCGCAACATGGCAAGCGGTTTGCCCGGATACCGGGTCGACGCATAGCGCGCCGGGATGACGCAAACGACACCCAAGCGCGACGTCTGACCCGTATCCACCTTGTCGCTCACGGCGCCTTGAGCTCCACCCCCGGCGCGTAGGCGATGAAGAAGCCGTTGGCGAAGCCGTCCTTGCCATAATCGAATGTGGCGTGATCCTCGAACCGGACCATCTGTCCGCCCGCACCGCGCAGAACCGCATCACCCGCTGCGGTGTCCCATTCCATCGTGCGGCCCAGCCGCGGATAAATGTCGGCCTCGCCCGTCGCCACAAGGCAGAATTTCAACGAAGAGCCCGCCGATTTCATGTCGGCATGGGCATATTTGTTGATGTAATCGTCGGTCGCCTGATCGCGGTGCGACTTCGACGCCACAACGCGCAGGGCCCCGTTATCGGGGGACGAGACGGCCATTTTTTCGATCCGACCCGGCGCTTTAGGGTCGAACGTGCCCTGTTCTTCGACGCTGATGCCGTCTGCATCGGTGTAGAACAACCGCCCCTTCGCAGGCGCATAAACGATGCCGCGCACCGGCACACCGTTTTCGACCAGCGCGATGTTGACCGTGAAATCACCACGGCGCTTGATGAATTCCTTTGTGCCATCCAGCGGATCAACAATCAGGAACGTCGCCGCGCTCAGGTCGTGACTGTCCGATTGTTCTTCGGTGACAAGTGCCACGTCGGGAAAGGCCGCCCGCAGATGCGCCGAGATCACGGCGTCGGCCTTTTCATCGGCCTCGGTCACTGGGCTATCGTCGGATTTGACCTTCACGTCGAAATCGTCCGCCTCGTAGACCTCCATGATCACGCGACCCGCCTCGAGCGCCGCCTCGCGCATCACGACAACAAGTTTCTGATAATCCATTCCGCCTCACTTGCGATTGAATTGAAAATTAACGTCTGCCGCGTTATCGTCCGCAAAGGTGGGAACGGCAAGTGTCGCCTGCGGGCAAGAATAATGACACGCACAACCCGCCCCACGCAGGCAAGGATTACCGATGTTCGCATCCTCCCGAAATACCCGGTCGACGCTCGGGCTGATCTTCAATTTCTGCGAAGTCACGTTCCACGCGACGGCGCGCAAGGTCCGCAAGACCCATGGCAACGCCATTCTTGCCATTGCGCTTTCGGTTGTCCAAAGCCTTCTTTTCATCGCCGCCTTCTACTTCATGTTCAGCATTCTGGGCGGGCGTGGCATGGCGATCCGCGGCAATTACATGCTGTATCTGATGTCCGGGATCTTCATCTACCTCACCCATATTCAGACGTTGCGACAGGTGATGATGGCCGATGGGCCGACATCCGACATGATGCAGCACGCGCCGATGAACACGCTTGTCTCCATCGCCTCCGCCGGATTGGCGGCGCTTTACACGCAATTCGTATCGCTTTTGTGCATCCTTTTGCTGATCCACACGCTGATCGAACCGGTCGAAATTCATTACTGGCCCGGTGCCTTGGGCATGTTCCTGCTGGTGTGGTTTTCCGGCGTGGCGCTCGGCGTCATCTTCATGGCACTCAAAAGCTGGTTCCCGGAATTCATCAACATCCTGTCGATGGTCTATATCCGCGCCAACATGATCTTCTCGGGCAAGATGTTCGTCGCCAACATGATGCCCGCGATGATGCTGCCGGTGTTCACCTGGAACCCCCTGTTTCACATCATCGACCAGATGCGCGGCCATGTTTTCGTGAATTACGTCCCGCACAACACAAGCGCCGATTACCCGCTTTACATGTCACTGGTGTTCCTTCTGATCGGCATGATGCTTGAGCATTATACACGTCTGCACGCTTCGGCGAGCTGGAACGCCAAGCGCTAGGGCTCAATCAACGACACGCAGGGTCAGGTTGATCCGCCCCCCGTTCGGCAACAACCGCGATGTCCCTGCGCGCAACCGGTCGATGCCGTGGTAATTCAGCCGCGCCGCGCCGCCCATCACCGCCACATCCCCCGACCTGAGCCAGATCGACTGCGTCTTGCCCCCGCGCTCCGGGCCGCCGACCCGGAACAACGCATCGTCGCCAAGCGAGATCGAGACAACCGGCATTTCAAAATTCGCCTCGTCGCGATCCTGATGCAGGCCCATCTTTGCATCCGCATCGTAGAAATTGATCAGGCACGATTGCGGATCGCAACTTACCCCTGACACGTCGCGCCATATTTCCTTCGCGATCGCGGGGATCTTTGGCCATTCCGTCCCGCCCGGATGCCTGCGCTCATACCGATACCCCGCGCGGTCCGAAATCCACCCGTACCGCCCGGCCGAGGTCATCCGAACGCTCATCTTCTGCCCCCGCGCCGTCTCGGGCCGGAACAATGGCGCGGCCCGCACAACGCGCCGCACCTGCTCCACCAATTCCGCCTGCAGGGCCGGTTCAAGCAGGCCCTGATGCAACACGATCCCGCCAACATCGACACTCATTGTAAAATCCCCTGCACCGCAACGCTTGCAGCCCCAAAACCCCCTACTTATATACCCTCCAAATCCACACGGGCACCTTGGTGCTCACTCACGTCATTGGCAATGGCGGCACGGGGGCCGCAGGGTCGGACCCGCTCCCGCCGGTTCGCTTTAAGAAAGGGACATGACACATGGCCAAAGTTATCGGTATCGACCTCGGTACAACCAATTCCTGCGTTGCAATCATGGACGGCTCGCAGCCGCGCGTGATCGAGAATTCCGAAGGGGCGCGCACGACCCCCTCCATCGTCGCCTTCACGGATGACGAACGCCTCGCGGGGCAGGCTGCCAAACGGCAGGCCGTCACCAACCCGGAAAACACGATCTTCGGCGTCAAGCGCCTGATCGGGCGTCGCATCAACGACGAGCACCTGGAAAAGGACAAAAAGAACCTGCCGTTCGAAATCATCGACGGTGGCAACGGCGACGCCTGGGTTCAGGCCAAGGGTGAGAAATACTCCCCGTCGCAAATCTCTGCCTTCATCCTCGGCAAAATGAAAGAAACCGCTGAGGGTTATCT
>CAZPJO010000026.1:3482-15458 GCA_964586895.1 uncultured Roseicyclus sp. | reverse complement strand
TCATGGCGCAGTTCGGGCCGTGCCTGAGCTTTCCCTGGACCAAGCTGATGGATGTTCCCGAGTTCACGGACGAGCTTGTCGAGTTAATCGCGGGGCAATCGGATGCGCAATCGGGGCATCTGTCGATCCGGGAGTTGGAACGGCTTCGCGATGACAACCTCGTAGGGATCTTGCGGGCGTTGAAACACTCCGGATCGGGTGCGGGCGGGGTTGTGAAGGATCACGAGGCGCGGCTTAGCCAAGCGGGAATGCCCGTGACGCTGGATCAGCAAATTCCGCAGAACTGGACCGATTACAACGGGCATATGAACGAGACCCATTACCTGGAGGCCGGGTCGAAGGCGACGGATCGGTTCATGGAGATGGTGGGCGCGGACGCGGCCTATGTCGCTGGGGGCTTGAGTTACTTCACGGTGGAGAACCACGTTCGGTATCTCGACGAGGCCCATGCGGGAGATCGCCTGCGCGCGGAGACGCGGATGTTGCAGGGGGAGGGCAAGAAGCTTCACCTGTTCCATACGCTGCGCCGGGGGGACGGTGTGGCTGTGGCGACGGTGGAGTCTTTCCTGCTGCATGTGGACCTTGGGACGCGGAAATCCTGCGCGCCTTCAGAGGCTGTCCAGCGGGCGCTTTCGGAGGTCGCTGAGGCGCAGGCGGGGTTGGCTGTGCCTGAGGGGGCGGGCCGCGTCGGGCGGTAGGCTCGCGGGGCCTTGGGGGGCGTGCGCACGCGTGATCAGCGTTGTGCGTGGATATTATATCGTTCTAAATCAGTAGTTTAATAGATTTATTATTTCTATGTTTGTAGAAATGATTTTTGGTCTCGGGGGCTCCGGACGTTAAGCTCACGAGGGAGCAATCAGACACACATGCACAGATCGGACGACGCGCGCTTTCAAGTCCTGAGGAAGTCCGTTCTACGGGACAAAGCTACCGGTGATGCCTACACGCTAAGTTCGGCCATCGATGGGCCAGGGATTGTCGATGCAACACGTGCTCAGAGCCTTTTATGCCAGGCAAACCCGCTGTTAAATTGCTCTGGCCAAGCGCGAAGGGTCTGTTCTTCGGACAATGTATGCTTTCGCTGCCGTTGCGCCCATGGCTGCTTCAGCACATTGCCAGTGACCCAGAAAACCTACTTTGAGCGAACGCGCGCCCGTTCAGTTTGTCGGGATCCACGGTCACTCATACGCCGCCTGTATTGCTTTGATCATGCGCGCGTTCTCCAACGCGATCACGCTTTGGGCCGCGAACATCCGAGCAAGTCGCGTGCTTTCGTCAGAAAAAGGGCGCACGGTCTGGCGATAGATCGTGAAAGCGCCAACCAAACTGTCACCAGCAAGCATCGGGATTGCAACAAAAGACCGCGCCCCGCCAAGATCGGCTGTGGCATAGCGCAAGGGGTCGTCTGTTTGGTAAATCGCCTCTGACTTAACGTCGATTATATTGATGACCTCACGCTGATTATTCATACGGCCGAGACCTGTTTCAGGGCTGACAGTGAAGATCCCTTGCGCATCCAGCCACGCCTGAAATGGTTTTGGAATTCCGGCAGCGTGATTGGCCAGAAATCTGTCATCCTGCTGATACTCGAACAGAATGCCGAATTCTGCATCGCAAAGCTCAAGCGCGTAATTGAGGATCAAAGGCATTACCGCCTCCAGATCACCTTGGGACGCACTTATAATCCGCAAGACTTCGCTGAGTGCCTTTTCGCGACTGATCGCTTCTTCCAGGCTCAGTGCCAATTCGGAGACCACGGCGGCCATTTCGGATTGGCTGCGGGGCTCAGGGGCGTCGCCACTCAGATAGGTTGCCAGCTCCAGCTTGGAGGAGACTTCAAGTTTGCGGTAGATCGTCGCCAGATGCGTCCGCACCGTGGACGGTGCAATGCACAGCGTGTCGGCGATTGTCTGGTAGGTCTCTCCACCCGCATAAGACTGCGCGATCTGCAATTCCCGTTGGCTGAGACCTGATTGTCCAGACACCTAAAACACTCCGAAAAGAACGAATTGGACCGAGTGTGCTGAGAACGCGGTCAACAGGCAATCCTGCAAATGCTGTAGTTGGAATACTGCACGTCCGATGCCGAATTTACAGCATCTGCACGATATCTGAAGCCATGGGCATCGGGCCAAACTGTCCTCAGCAGATCAACATGGAGGATATTACGATGACCCAATCTGAGGCCGCAATGGCGTTTTTCGAGGCGTGCGAAACCGGCAAGGGGTGGGAAGGTTGCAAGCCATTCTGCCATGAAGGGGCGACTTTTTCGTGCCAGGCGGACGCGCTGGCCGGGACGGAAAAACTTGCAGACTACGCTGAGTGGATGAAGGGGCTTCTGACGCCCGTTCCGGATGGCCGCTACAAGCTGACGGCCTTCGCAGTGGATGAGGCGCGCGGCACCGTGCTTGCAACCGCAGAATTCCACGGAACGCAAACCGGCGAAGGTGGACCGGTTGCGCCAACGGGCAAAGCGGTGGTCTCGGACTACGCCTATGTGATGCAGTTCGACGGCGAAAAGATCAGCCACATGACGAAGATCTGGAACGACGTGCACGCGCTGCGCGGGCTTGGCTGGGTGTGATGCGTTGGCGCATCCTTGGCTTGCTGTTTCTGGCCCGTATCGGACTGGGATTTCAGTTTCAAACCGTGGCGTCCGTTGGCGAAGAACTCGTCGTCGCCTTCGGGCTCAGCTATGCGGATATTGGCTTTCTGATCGGGCTGTTCATGGCGCCGGGTTTGTTCCTTGCCATCCCCGCCGGGTATTGGGGGCGATACGTGTCAGATCGTATCATGGTGGTGTCGGGCCTTTGCGCCTTGGCGTTGGGGGGCGCTGCGTCATCCTTTGCAACGGATAGTTGGGCGATAGGGATGGGCCGCATATTTGCCGGGGTCGGGTTTCTTTTCACGATGCTCTATTTCACCAAGATGATCGCGGATTGGTTTGAAGGGCGTGAGATCGCAACGGCCATGAGCGTCCTTGTGATGAGTTGGCCGGTCGGCATCGCTATGGGACAGGTTGGGCATGCTTGGCTAGCCCAGACATATGGCTGGCAGGTCCCGTTTCAGGCGGCTTCGGCCTATTGCCTGATCGCGGCAGTGGCGGTCTTTTTGCTTTATCGTCCGCCCCATGATCTGCCTGATGAGACGGGTGGCGCACGGGTTTCTTTGACCGGGCAGGAATGGCGCTTGATGCTGTGTGCGGCAGCGGCTTGGGGGGTCTTCAACGCAGCCTATGTCACCTATCTTGCCTTTGCGCCGAAGGTTCTTGAGGACCACGGCCAAACCGCCGTTGCTGCTGCTGGCATCATTAGCATCGGCAGTTGGATCATGATCATTTCCGGTGCGGCCTGCGGGCAATTCGTGGACCGCTTTGGTCGGAGGAATACAGTCTTGGCCGTCTGCATGGGAGGGGCCATCGCGGCGCTCTTTCTGCTCGGGCTTCCCGGCGCTGGCATCGGGGCAAGCCTTCTGTTTGGTCTGATCGGCATGGCACCTGCTGGCGTTATCATGGCCATGGCAGGACAAGCGATGCGGCCCCAGGTCCGGGCCTTTGGCATGGGGATGTTCTTTACGGTTTACTATGCGATCATGTGGATCACGCCGCCGGTCGCAGGTGCAATCCTTGATGCGACGGGTAATCCGCACGGCCCCTTGTGGCTTGCAATGATCCTTTTCGCGGTCGTGATCCCGCTCGGCATCGCGTTCCAGGTGTTCAAGAGCGCGCCCGTAATGGGTCGAGAAAGGAAAGTGTCATGATGAGCGTTCGGAAAACGGGGCGGCCCTGTTGCACCCCGCCCTTGGCACACCGGTGCGGGCCGCCATCAAGGACGGCAAACCCCTGATGCCCTTAAACCCAGATGCAGCATCTGGCAAAATGGGCTCAGAGCCAACGTTTGCTGCATCTGCGAAACCTATCGCCCGCCTCACACTCACGCCGCCCATTTGATCGAGCAGCCCATGGCCGGGATCTGGTCCGTTGGGCCCTGCCCCGTCTGGGCGACCTGGCGCATGGCCTCGAACAAATCCCGCCGTGCACCCGCGGGGGCGGGTTGGGTGCGGGAGGCGTCGAGTTGGCCGCGGTATTGCAACCCACCGTGTGCGTTGAAGCCGAAGAAGTCGGGCGTGCAGACGGCGTCGTAGGCGTGGGCAACGGATTGGTCGGCGTCGTGGAGGTAGGGGAAAGGAAAGCCGCGCGTTTGGGCCATGCGGGTCATGTTCGCGAAATTGTCGGCGGGGTAGGCGACGGGGTCGTTGGAGCAGATCGCGGCAACGCCGATGCCCATCGCCTGCAGCTCGGTCGCGTCGCGGATCATCCGGTCGAGGATCGCGAGGACGAAAGGACAGTGGTTGCAGATAAACATGATGAGCGCGCCGTTCGGGCCGGACACGTCAGCCAGCGTGTAGGTTTTGCCGTCGGTGGCGGACAGCGCGAAATCGGGGGCGGGCCAGTCGAAGTTGCAAACGGGCGGAGTGAGGGCGGCCATGATGTGCTCCTTTGGGTTGATTTCATCACAGTGCCTGCAAAGGCCAATCAAGAAAAGCGATTGGACCAGGGGGTCGGCGCGCTTGCACCTTGGCGGCGCGAGATGCATCACGTTGCACAAAGGGGAGAGCCATGACCATCCAGGTAGCCATCAACGGGTTCGGACGTATCGGACGCTCGGTTCTGCGGGCGTGGATGCTTGGCGGAGGACGGTTGGGGCCGCATTGGCCCGAGATCGAGATCGTGGCGATCAATGATATCGCAGCGCCGGAGACTTGCGCCTATCTGTTTGAATTCGACAGCGTATTTGGCCCTTACCCCGGAGACGTGTCCGTCGAGGGCGGCGATCTGGTGGTTGACGGGCGGTGCATTCGGTTAACGATGGAGCGCGAGGCCTCGGCGCTGGCGTTGAATGGCGTGGACGTGTTGATGGAATGCACCGGACGCGGGACGCGGAATGTGGCAGAAGCGGCGCGGGACGCAGGGGCGCGGCGCGTTCTGGTATCCGGGCCTGCGGTTGATCCGGATCTGACGCTGGTTCTGGGGGCCAATCACGAGGCGTTGGGCCCGCAGCATAGGATCGTGTCGAATGCGTCGTGCACCACGAATGCGCTGGCGCCGCTGGTGCGGATCATCGACGAAGCATGGGGCTTGGACAGCGGGTTGATGACGACGGTGCATTGCTACACCGGAAGCCAACCCACGGTGGACATGCCGATGCGCGATGCGGCTCGGTCACGGGCGGCGGCGTTGAGCATGGTGCCAACGACCACCTCGGCAGAGGCGTTGGTCGATGTGGTGTTGCCGCATCTGGCGGGTCGGGTGACGGGATCGGCGGTGCGGGTGCCGTCGGCATCGGTGTCCTGCGTCGATCTGGCGGTGATGACGCGGGACATGCCAAGCGCAGAGGCGGCGGCGGCGTTTTTGCGGGAACAGGCGGGCGATATCGTGGGATATACGGACAAACCGTTGGTGAGTTCGGACCTGCGGGCGCGGCCGGAATCGTTGATTGTGGCCGGGCCGGAGATCAAGCGATCGAAGGGCGGGATGCTGCGCGTGTTCGGCTGGTACGACAATGAATGGGGATTTTCGTGTCGCATGCTGGATGCGGCGCGGTTGATGGGGTCACTTGGGTAACACGCCCTCAAGTAGCGCACGGCGCGGTAGGGCCGGACAAAACAAGCCCTCAAGTAGCGCACGGCGCGGTAGGGCATAAAAGGAGAATGCAGATGGCCGATTGGCAGTCTTGGAAGAAAGAATCCGCCTATGTGGGCGGGCAGTGGATCGGCGCGGACAGCGGCAAGACGATCGACGTCACGAACCCGGCGACGGGCGATGTGATCGGCACGGTTCCGGCCTGCGGCACACGCGAGACCGAGCGCGCGATCGACGCGGCGGCGGGCGCGTTCGACGGACTTGCGGGCATGGGCCTGATGGAGCGCGTGGGCCTGTTGTGGACGTTGCACGATGCGTTGATGGACAATCAGGCGGCGTTGGCAGAATTGCTGACGGTGGAGATGGGCAAACCGCTGGCCGAGGCCATGGGCGAGATCGCGATCGGAGCGCAATATGTGCGCTGGTTCGCCGAAGAAGCACGCCGCGCCAAGGGAGAGATCGTGCCTGCGGGCGTGAACGGGCGGCGCATTTTGGTGACCAAGCATCCGGTGGGTGTGGTCGGGATGATCACGCCGTGGAATTTCCCGTCGTCGATGTTGGCGCGCAAGGTGGCGCCCGCGTTGGCGGTCGGTTGCCCGGTGGTGGCCAAGCCCGCAACGGCGACACCTTATAGCGGGCTGGCCTGGGCCGCTTTGGCCGAAGAGGTGGGCTTTGCCCCCGGCGTGGTGAATGTGCTGACCGGGTCGGCCAGAGAGATCGCGGGCGCCATGATGGACGATTTCCGGGTGCGGAAAGTGACGTTCACCGGATCGACCGAAGTGGGCAAGGAATTGATCCGGCAATCGGCGGACAGTGTGAAGAAGGTGTCGATGGAATTGGGCGGGAATGCCCCGTTCATCGTGTTCGACGATGCCGACCTGGAAAAGGCGGCCGAGGGTGCGATGGTGTCGAAATACCGCAATTCAGGGCAAACCTGCGTCTGTGCGAACCGGATTTACGTGCAGGCCGGCGTCTATGACGCGTTTGTCGAGACGCTGGTGGAAAAGACCCGCGCGTTGAAGGTGGGTGATGGCCGCGAAGACGGGGTCGAGCAGGGGCCGTTGATCGACATGGATGCGGTGGCGAAGGTCGAGGAGTTGCTGGCCGATGCCAAGGCGAAGGGGGCCGAGGTCGCCTGCGGCGGGGCGCGACATGCAAACGGGGGGTCGTTCTTTGAGCCGACGGTTTTGACAGGGGCGACGCAGGACATGGCGTTTGCGCAGGAAGAGATTTTCGGCCCGCTTGCCCCGGTGTTCAAGTTCGACACCGAAGAGGAGGCGATCGCAATGGCCAACGATACGGTCTTTGGCCTGGCAAGCTATGCCTATACCGCGGATCTGGGTCGGGCGTTCCGGCTTAACGAAGGGTTGGCGTATGGGATGATCGGCATCAATTCGGGCCTGATCACCACGGTCGAGGCACCGTTTGGCGGGGTCAAGGAAAGCGGGCTTGGCAAGGAAGGCGGCAGTCAGGGTTTGGACGATTACCTTGAGACGAAATACGTCTGTATCGACGGGATCTGAGCGGTCATTGAGCGCCACAACCGGGGGACCAGTCCCCCGGACCCCCTGAGGTTTTTCGGGCAAGATGAAAGAGCGCCGTCAGTGCCAGATGACACCGGCGGGCGGCAGTGTGTGGCCTTCGAACGCCACCGGGTCGGGACCGTGGTTGAAGATGAAGCGGGTCTGGCCGGTGTCGCGTATACGGATGTCTTGCGGCAGATCCTGCGGGGTGAGGCTCGCATCGGTCGCCGCGCGGGTCAGGATGCGGCGCAGCGCGGCGGCGTCGGGCCAGGCGGCGAGGTAGCTGAGGTTTCGGGCGCGCACCATGAGCGGGCGATTTTGCGCGTCGGCCTCCAGCACATTTTCCGTTGTTTCGATCTGTTCGCGCCAAAGCATGTAGTGGCCGCCATCGGCGAAGGGTTCGGGCGCATCGGGGCGCAGGGTTTCGACCCGTGATATCGTCACGTCCAGGCCGTCGATATTGGGCGGCAGGGGCACCGGAATGGCCAGATTGGCGGTCTTGGAATTGGTCCGGGGGCCCAGGACGACCTGCGCCTGTGCGGCGGCGATGGCGGTTTTGAACGCATCGGTTAGGGTGATCGCGCCCGGGGCCAGCACAAGGGCATACCCGGCGAGGTCGGCTGTGTCAGCGGGTATGATGTCGATGCTGAACCCCAGTTTGCGCAGGCCTTTATAGACCTCAAACACCAGTTGGAAATAATCGCATCCGGTGCCTTGGGGCTGCACCTCCCACGCCCATTGGGAGGCATAGTCGAAGACCAGCGCAATGGGCGCGCGGGTTTGTTCGACTTGCGCCATGTCTTTGATTTCGTGTGCGACTTGGGCGGCCTCGGCGAAGCCTTCGGCCTCAACGCCGTCAGGGCGCAGAAGGCCTGCGTGGTATTGTTCCTGTGCAAATGGGGCTTGTCGCCAGCGGAAGTAGGCCACGCATTCGGCGCCGTGGGCAAAGGCCTCCCACGTCCAGAAGCGGACCATGCCGGGAAGCGGCGCGGGGTTGGAGGGGGCCCAGTTTACCGGGCCGGGTTGTTGTTCCATGACCCACCAGCGCCCATCTCTCCCGACCGCACGATAAAGGTCGTGATGGAACGCCTGAAAGTCCGGATCGCCTTGGCGGGCGTAGCCGCGTTGATCGTCGGGCAATGCGCCAACGCGGTCTTCGAGAAAGCCCAGTGGGTAGCTGTCCCATGTGGCGATGTCCATTTGGCGGCCGAGGTCGAAATGATCGAATTCGGTCACGCGCCCCATGTAATTGTGGCTGATCGGGGCCTCGGAATGGGCGCGGATGGCGGCGACCTGAGCCCGGTTGAAGCGCGCGACCTGGTCAGAGGTGAAACGGCGGAAGTCGAGGACATGGGCCGGATTGGGTTCGGTCACGGTCAGGTTGGGAAGGTCGATGTCGTCGAAAGTTTGGTATTCCATCGACCAAAAAACATTGCCCCAGGCGTGATTGAGGGCGTCGGGGGATTGGTAGCGCTGCGCGAGCCAGTCGCGGAAGGCGTCGCGGGCGGCATTGGAATAGCTGATCGTGGTGTCGTGGCAGCCGTATTCATTGTCGGTTTGCCAGGCGTGGACGCGGTGCCCGAAGCGTTCGGCGAGAAGGCTTGTGATGCGCACGGCCTCGGCCCGGTAGCCATCGTGGGAAAAGCAATAGTGGCGGCGGGAGCCGAATTTGCGGGGGTGCCCATTGGCGTCGCGCGCGAGCATGTCAGGGTGGCGCGTAAGCATCCAGCGGGGCGGCGTTGCGGTGGGGGTGCCCAGGACAACCTTGAGGCCCGCGTCGGTGAGCGTGGTTATGGCGCGGTCGAGCCAGTCGAAGCGCAGATCGCCGGGGGTGGGTTCAAGCCGGGACCAGGCGAATTCGCCGATGCGGACCCACGTCAGGCCAAGGTCGGCCATGCGGCGCGCATCATCGGCCCAGATATCTTCGGGCCAATGTTCGGGATAGTAGCAGGTGCCAAGGCTGCGCTTCACACGATCACCCGGTGTTCCACTTGCCCTTGGAAAATCACGGAGATGCGGAAGGTCTTGCCCGAAAGCGGCGCAGTCTCAAGCGCGGCTTTGGCCAGGCCTTGGCGCGCGGAGGTTACGTAAAGCGCCTCTTCGCCATATGCGGGGCAGGTCGGCTGCGGGACGGGGAGGTGAATTTCTTCTACGAGATCGCCCGCCGGTGTGTAGCAGGCAAGCCGCGCGCCACCCCACTCGGCGCAGATGAACCGCCCGTCGGCATCGACGATTGCGCCATCGGGGTTCACATCCGTGCCACGGTGATCAAGGTAGATCTCCGGATCGGGATCGGGCCAGCCATCGGCGCCAAGAGTGTAGCACCAGACGATCTGTTCGGCGGTGTCGGCGAAATACGCGTGCCGTCCATCCGGTGTGAAGCAGGTGGCGTTGGGGATTGTGACGCCGTCGCGGATTTGGCGCAATTCGCCCCGGTAGAAGCGATAAAGCGCCCCTGCCCCGGCTTCCGCGTTGTGACCCATGGTGCCGATCCAGAAACCGCCCTGCGGGTCGGCACGGCCATCGTTGGAGCGGGTGCCTGTGTTGTCAGCCTCAAGCGGAAGGACGGTTTCGGAGGCGTTGTCGCGCAGGTCATGGAGGAACAGATCGGTTTCGGAAGCGATCAGCAGGCGATTTTCATCGACCCAGCCCGCAGCAGAGACCGCGCGATCGAAATCAACCTCTTGGCCGTCGCTAAGAAGGCTATGGTTGAGAATATCGAACCAGATCAATTGTTTGCGGAGAGGGTGCCAAAGCGGGCCTTCACCGAGGCGGCACGCGCGATCATCGTGGATCTCGACGGTCATACCAGCGGGCCTTTTGTAGCCGTGTCATAGGCTGCGACGATTTTGGTCGCGCGCGCGGCGACGTCTGCCGGAGACATGCCGGAGGCGTAGAGGGCCGATCCGATGCCGAAACCATCCGCGCTTGCGGCAATCCATTGGGCGAAGTTTTCGGGGCCTGCGCCGCCGACGGCGTAGACCTGCGTGCCGTTGGGCAGCACGGCGCGCAAGGCCTTGAGACCGGAGGGGCCGGCCATGTTGCCGGGGAACAGCTTGAGGCCGGTGGCGCCTGCGCCCATCGCGGTGAAGGCCTCGGACGGGGTGAAGATGCCGGGCCATGAGGCGAGGCCTTGCGAAACGCTGGCCGCGATCACGTCCGCGTCGGTATTGGGTGAGACGATGAGCGTGCCGCCCGCAGCCTTCACGTCATGGACTTGCGCCACGCTCAGGACAGTGCCCGCGCCGATGGTCGCACGGTCCCCGCAGGCGGCGGCCATGGCGGCGATGCTGTCGAGCGGATCGGGGGAATTGAGCGGCACCTCGATCGTGGTGATGCCGGACGCGATCAGGACTTCGGTGACGGGAACGGCCTCGGACGGGGTGATGCCGCGCAGGATGGCGATGAGATTGCGGGACATCAGGCGCTTTCCGTCAGGGACGCGTGCACACGGGCAAGGCCCGCGCGGGTCAGGGGACCGGCGTCGAAGGTTTGGGCCAGCACGCCCTGGGTCTTGAGCGCCGCGGCATAGGCGGCGTTCAGGTTCGGACTGCCCGCAATGGCGACCTCCTGACCAAGCCAATAGGGTTTGGTGGAGGCCAGTTCCGCACCGATCAGATAGCCCGAGAGACGCAGGCGGGCGGTGGTGGTGGAGAGGTCGTTCAGGACGTTCTCGGCGCGCAGGCCGAACAAACGTTGAGCAAGCTTTTCGGGGCGTGAGATGGTGTCGGAGACGGCTTCAGCAAAGGCGGAGGCATCTGCGCCTTCATCTCCACCCACACCACCAATCGAATGGCGCAGGACGGATTTCTCGGCCAGAAGCTGGAACAACTCGCCCGTCATGCAGGTCTGGAAACTGACGACTTCGCCGGCGGAAATGTGGACCCATTTGGTGTGCGTGCCGGGCAGGCACAGGACACCGTCAAAGGCGGGGTGGGAGTCAAGAAAACCGGCGATCTGGGTTTCTTCGCCGCGCATCACATCGGCTGGTTTGGCCTGACTGAGGCCGGGGATGATCTGCACGCCAAGGCGCGGATCCCTGGTCGGGACCTCGACGGGCGACAGGGCGTCGGGCGCTGTGGGGACGGGCACATAGGGCGCTTCGAACCAGCCCTGACGCGCGCCAAGCATGCCGCAGGCAATCACCGACATCCGGCCCTGCCCCAGCCACGGCTCGATCAGGCGGAGCAGCGCGGGTTCAAACCCGTCGCGGTCAAGCGTTCCCATGCCATCCGCGCTGCTGGCCTCGGCGCGCGCGGCATCGCCCACCATGGCCCAGGCGCGCAGGTGGGTGGTGCCCCAATCGACGGCGATCCAGTCGGCATATGTCGCCTGCCCGCTCATCCCGTGGTGACCACGCCGCCGTCGATCACCATGCATTGGCCGGTCATCGCCTTGGAGATCCGCGAGGCCAGGAACAACACGCCACCGACGATATCCTCGGGCTTGAGATGTTCCTTCAGGCACATCCGTTCCATATGAGCATCAAGCCCCTCGGGCGAGGCCCACATCTCAAGCTGCTTGTCGGTCAGGACCCAGCCGGGCGCGAGCGCATTGACGCGGATGTTGTCGGGGCCGAATTCGCGCGCAAGGCTGCGGGTCAGCGCGGTGATCGCCCCGTTGGCCGCCGTGTAGGCCGGATAGCCCGCCATGCCCATCATGTAGCTGATCGAAGACATGTTGATGATCGATCCGCCGCCCGCGCCGCGCATTCCCTCGATCACGGCCTGACAGCCGAAAAAGTACGATTTGAGATTGATGTTCTGGGACCAGTCCCAGAAGGCCTCGTCGACGTCGGGCGTTGCGTGGCGC
>CAZPJO010000026.1:3126-3472 GCA_964586895.1 uncultured Roseicyclus sp. | reverse complement strand
ACCAGCACGGTGATCGGGCCGTGGGCCTCGGAAGCCTCGGAGATGGTCGCGCGCAGACGCTCGGTATCGGTGATGTCGCAGATCAGGCCAAGCGGGCGATGGCCGGTCTTTTCCTCCATCTCGGCCATGAAGGCGTCGCTGGCGGAACGCTGCACATAGGCGACGCGGGCGCCTTGCCGCAAAAAGCCTTCGGTCAGGGCCGCGCCGATGCCGGAGCCGCCGCCGGTGATATAGACGGAGGCGCCATCAAGGTCGGGAAAGGTCGCCATCATGCAGATTTCCTTGCGATCCATTCGTCCACCTGAATGCCGGGAAACGCCCCAAACATCCCGTCCTCTGCGTGGGC
>CAZPJO010000026.1:0-3116 GCA_964586895.1 uncultured Roseicyclus sp. | reverse complement strand
TTCGGCGGCGGTGTGCGGGTCCATCTTGGCGGCTTGGTAAATCAGGCTAAGGTCCTCTTTCAACATGCCAGAGACGGCCAATTCCTGCACCGAGATCTGGCTTTGCATCAGCGCGCGCAATTGGACGGGGATGTCATCGACCACGGTGGGCTGCACGCCGTTGCCATCCACCAAACAGGGCGTTTCCACCGGAAGACCTTCGGGGAAATGCGGGATCTGCCCGCGATTGGCCATGTTGATATAGGTCACCAGCGGCGTATCGGTGACGATGGCGTTGATGATATCCGCGCCCATTTCGTGGCTTTTGGTGTGGTTGAGTGGCGCGCCCGAGGTCAATTCGGCGGCTTGGTCTTGCCATTCTGCGCGCTGCTCGATGCAGCGTTTGGGGTATTCATCCAATGGAATGCCGAAGTTCTCGATCAGATCGGGGCGGTCACGTTTGATGAACCAGGGCGTGTATTCGGCTAGATGCTCGCTGCTTTCGGTGCAGAAATAGCCGAAATGCTTCATAACCTCGTACCGCACCTTGTTGGGGCAGCGAGGCATCAAAAGGGGTGGTTTGGGCAAGCGCCCCTCGCCATAGCCCTGGCGCAGCGCGGGGTAGAGGTCGCGGCCCTGCGTATCGGTGAGGTCGAGAAAGAACGCCACATGGTTCACGCCTGCCACGCGGTAGCGCAGATCCTCGGGCGCCATATCCAGATCATGGGCCAGCTCCATCACCGTGTTCTGGACCGAATGGCACAACCCCATGACATTGAGGTCGGGGAAAGCCTCGGACAGAGCCCAACAATTCATCACCATCGGGTTGACGTAATTCATAAGCCAGGCGTCGGGGCACAGGCGCTGCATCGCAAGCGCCACGCGGAACAATTCGGGCACCGTGCGCAGGGCGCGCATGATCCCGGCCACGCCGAGCGTGTCGCCGATCGTCTGATCCAGCCCCGCCGCTTTCGGCAATTTGAAGTCGATGATCGTGGCGGGGTCGTAACCGCCCACCTGGAACGCGGTGACGACGAAATCCGCACCGTCCAGCGCCGGATTAAGCGTCAGATGGGTGGTCACGCGCGCCTTCGTGCCCGCATCGCGCACAAGAATTTCGGCCACGAGGCGGCTTTCGTCCAGCCGCGCAGCGTCGATATCCATCAGCGCGATTTCGGCCGACGCCAATGCGGGAAACGTCAGCAGATCGCCCACGACGTTCTTCATGAATATGGTCGAGCCAGCACCGATGAAGGCCAGTTTGATGCTCATTTCACAGCTCCCAGAGTGAGCCCGGCGATGAAGTGCTTCTGCATCAGGAAGAACATCGCCACGGGGGGGATGGCGGCGACGATGCTGCCGGCGCTCATAAGGTGGTACATGGCGCGGAATTGCGCGTTGAAGGCGGTGATCCCGGCGGTGACGGGTTGAGACTCCGGGCTTTGGGTCAGGACGACGGCCCAGAAGTAATCGTTCCAGATGAAGGTGAAGATCAGCACGCAAAGCGCCGCGATTGCGGGTTTCATCAGCGGAAGGACGACATACCAGAAGATGCGCCATTCGCTGACCCCTTCGACGCGCGCGGCCTCGATCAGGGGGCGCGGGAGGGCGCGGATGAAGTTGCGCATGAAGAGGGTGCAGAACCCGGTCTGGAAGGCGATGTGGAACAGGATCAGGCCTGCGCGCGTGTCATAAAGGCCGATCTGGTCGGTGAGGTCGCGGACCGGCACCATGAGGATCTGGAACGGGACGAAATTGCCCGCAACGAACATGAAGAAGATCAGCAGGTTGCCCTTGAACCGATAAACGCCAAGCGCGAAGCCGGTCATGCAAGACAAAGCTACGGCACCGAACATGGTGGGCACGGTGATCACGACCGAGTTCCACAGGTAACGCGGCATGTCGGATTCCGCGAAAACCATCCAATAGTTGGTCAGACCCGCAAAGCCCCCCTCGCCAGTCGGCAGGCCCCAGTAATTGCCTTGGGTGAAATCCTCGCCCGGCTTGATGGAGAACCACATCACCGCCAGAAGCGGGATCAGCCACAGCAGGAGGACGATGGGCAGCGCAATCTTGTAGGTGGTTTGGGTCGCGGTGCCGTATTGTTGGATTGGACGAGGGAACATCGCGTCAGGCCCCCTTCTCGTCGCGCCACATCTTCCACAGGAACCCGCCGATATAGACCATCATGATCAGGAAAAGGATGACCGCGATGGCCGATCCGTACCCCATGCGGAAGCCGAATTCCGACAGCGCCACGTCGTACATGTAGAACGCAAGAACGGAGGTGTTGTAAAATCCCGGACCCCCGTTGGTCATGATGGTGATGAGATCGAAGGAGCGCAACGCGCCGATCACGGTGACCACAATGGCGATGAAGGTTGCGGGCCAGAGCTGTGGCAGGACGACGTACCACAGCATCTTGGGCCCCTTGGCACCATCAAGGCGCGCGGCCTCGATCTGTTCTGGATCCACCCCGTTGAGGCCTGTGAGATAAAGGATCATGCAATAGGCCGTCTGCGGCCAGAGACCGGCGGCGATTATGCCGTAGGTGGCCAGATCGTTGTCGCCCAGGACATTGATGCTCTCGAAGCCGAAGAAGATCAGGACCTGATTCAGGAGCCCGTCGTTGGGCAGGTAGAACCACGAGAAGACGAGGCCCACGACCACCTGCGACAGAACAAAGGGGAAGAAGAAGAGCGATTTGTAAAGACGGATACCGCCGACCGTCTGGTTCAGGAACAGCGCGATGAACAGGCCGGCAGGGATGGCCAGAAGGTAGGCCAGAAGCCAGATCACGTTGTTCTTGAGCGAGGTCCAGAAGAACGGATCGCTCCAGAGGTTGCGGTAATTCTCAAGCCCGACGTAATCGGCGGTCCAGATCGTTTCACCGGTCAGCACGCAGCCCTCTTCGCGGCCTGCGCGGTTGCCCAATTCAAGGCAATCGAGGTCGGTCAGGCCGCTGTCGGCGGTGGCGCGGTATTCGGGCGAATAGAGCCCGTTCCATTCATAGGCCGAGATGTAGAAACTCTGGAAAATCGGGATGATGACGTAGACCGCGAAGAAAAGGAATGCGGGCAGCAGGAACAGCCACGGCGCGATGGTTTGCTGGCTGATCTGGCGGCGGGGGGTCGGAT
>CAZPJO010000025.1:0-15487 GCA_964586895.1 uncultured Roseicyclus sp. | reverse complement strand
GTCTTTGGGAGACTTTGCTTTCAGATCGGCAAGGCTCAGGGATTCAGTGGTCATAAAGGATCATCCAACGCACAACGCCCTTTACAGGAGCGCGGTGTCCATCATTCAATGTGAGAAGCGGCCACTCCGAACGGAGCGCAATGTTGCGGATAAGGACTTCCGTTTTCTCTGTCAACTCGCGCAACCGATCCCGTTCTTCCCAATAAACAAGAAAGAAAGAATCTTTGTTGTTGTTTGTAGTAGGGGCGTGGATTTCGCTGAAAACCCAGTTGTCCCGAACTTGTCCACAGATTTGCAGGCATGTTTTGTGGAAATAGGATTACAACTGAATAAGTGGATATCAAATAAAAATGAACACAGTCAATGGGTTAAGAGGTTTTCCGACATTCTGACCTGTAGATAGATTAACAACAAGTTGCGGATGAAAAAGTCTCCCGCTTTCTCGGCAATCGAAACCATACCCGGGGGGAAACATGGGACGTTGGTCTGTGAAGTCACCAAACTTCGCGCTTGACGCCTTCGACGGCTGAGTCCTTCACATTGCGTCAAATACTGTCCCGCCACATTTCCACAGAGTTCCCCAGAACATGAGTGATCTTATCCTTGCGTCGACCTCTCCGATCCGTCGGCAGATCCTCGAAAATGCCGGGCTTACGGTCGATCAACGCCCCGCTCGTGTCGATGAAGACGCCATCCGCGAATCGCTGCAGCGTGAAGACGCGGGCCCACGGGACGTTGCCGATACGCTGGCCGAGTTCAAAGCACGCCGAGTCGCAGAGACAATCACTTCGGGTGAATTGGTCCTGGGCTGCGATCAGGTTCTCGCCCTCAAGGGCCAGGTGTTTGCGAAACCGTCCGACAGGTCCGATGCCATGGATCATCTCAAGCAGTTGCAGGGACGGACGCATCATCTGATGTCGGCCGCCGTTCTTTACGAAGATTGCAAGCCCGTCTGGCGGCACGTCGGCGTTGTCCGCATGACGATGCACGCGCTCACGGATCAACAGATCATGGAATACCTCGATGCCGCCTGGCCCGATGTGTCCTATTGCGTCGGCGCCTATCAGGCAGAAGCCCTGGGCGCGCGCCTGTTTTCACGGATCGAAGGGGATTGGTTCTCGATTCTGGGTTTGCCGTTGCTGGATCTTCTTTCCCATCTGCGATTGCGCGGTATGGTGTAGCCATGACGAAACCTTCAATCCCTTTGGCTGGTGTAATTGGCGATCCGGTGTCCCACTCCCTTTCTCCAAGGCTGCATGGTCATTGGCTCAAGCGCTACGGATTGCAGGGCCATTACGTCCCTCTCCATATCAATCATAACGATCTGGCCGAAGCCCTTGGCGTGTTGCCACGGATGGGCTTTGTGGGGGCCAACGTAACCTTACCCCACAAAGAACAGGTGCTTTCGCTTGCCGATACCGTCACGGACCGAGCCGCGCTGATCGGGGCTGCGAATACCCTCACCTTCAGGTCGGATGGATTGATTCAGGCCGACAATACCGACGGGATGGGCTTCCTATCGAACATTCGCCAATCCTTGCCGGGTTGGACGGCCTCCGCGGGGCCGGCGCTTGTGCTGGGGTCCGGCGGCGCGGCGAAGGCGATTGTATCGGCTCTTATCTCGGACGGGGCGCCCGTGATCCATGTTGCGAACCGGACCCGGCTTCGTGCGGATGCGCTGCGCGAACAATTCGGCGCGCGCGTGTCGCCGATCGACTGGACGCAAATCCCGGATTTCATCCGAGACGCTGCCTTGATCGTGAACACGACGGCCTTGGGTATGACGGGCCAGGCCCCGTTGACGCTTGATCTTTCGCGCCTTTCCCCACCCACCATCGTGACAGATATCGTGTATTCCCCGTTGGAAACCGATCTTCTGCGCGAGGCGGCCGAGCGTGGCTGCGAAACGGTCGACGGCTTGGGCATGTTGCTCCATCAAGCCGTTCCCGGGTTCGAACGCTGGTTCAGCTATACGCCAATGGTCGATGACGAACTTCGTGCGGTGGTGCTTGGCGAATGACGACGATCCTTGGCCTTACAGGGTCGATCGGCATGGGCAAAAGCACGACCGCGCAGATGTTTCGCGATGCCGGCATTTCCGTCTGGGATGCTGATGCAACGGTGCATGCGCTCTATGCGCCGGATGGCCCCGCCCCCAAGCTCCTCGAACAGGCGTTTCCCGGAAGCGTTGGGCCGGATGGCCACGTCGACCGCGCCCATCTGCGTACTTTGATCGCCGAGGAGCCCGGCGTCCTTGATCGGATCAACGCAATCATCCACCCTATTGTCGCAGAAAACCGCGCGGCGTTCTTGCAGGCGCAGACCGGATTGGTGGTCCTCGATGTTCCGTTGCTTTTCGAAACGGGTCTTGAAGCCATCTGTCACAAGGTTGCGGTGGTCAGTGTCGATGCCAACACTCAAAAAATGCGTGTGCTGTCCCGGGGTACGATGACCGAGGATGATCTTATCGCCATCCTGTCACGGCAGGTCCCCGACATCGAAAAGCGACGGCGCGCTGACTACATCATAGACACTTCGTCCATGGATGTGGCACAAGATGCAGTGAATTCCATCATTGCAGAGCTGACATGAGAGAGATCGTTCTCGATACTGAAACCACAGGTCTGAACCCTTTCGATACCCCCCGGCACCGGATTGTCGAAATCGGTGCCGTTGAGCTGTTCAATCAGGTTCCGACTGGCAAGACGTATCATCAATACATCAACCCAGAACGGGACATGCCCAACGAAGCGTTCGAAGTTCATGGGATCGGGACGGATTTCCTCGCAGATAAACCAGCCTTTGCCGCCATCGCGCAGCAGTTTCTGGATTTTGTTGGCGACGCGAAGATGGTCATCCACAACGCCGAATTCGACATGCGCTTTTTGAACGCCGAGCTTGAATGGTGCGGCCATCGCCTTTTGCCAAATGATCAGGCGCTCGACACGCTCAAGATCGCGCGCCGTCGGTTTCCGGGATCTCCCGCCTCGCTCGATGCGCTGTGCCGTCGGTTTGGCATCGATAATTCCGCGCGTGAAAAGCACGGCGCATTGCTGGATTCCGAGATCCTGGCCGAGGTCTATCTGGAGCTGACCGGAGGCAAACAACCCGACTTCGCCCTTGCGCAGACGCAATCCCGGCAAGCCGCATCAGATGCCGATCAGAACTGGCGGCCAAGCCAACGTGCGGCCGCTCTGCCATCCCGTTTGACAGAAACCGAAAAGGTCGCGCATGCGGCCTTTGTCGAGAAGCTCGGTGAAGACGCGCTGTGGACGCGCTTCAATTGATCTAGGCCGTGCCTTGCGGCTGTTGCTGCGCCTGACGCGCTGCCAATTGCTGCCGGTAGAGAGCCACAAAATCGATCTGGTCGAGGTTCAACGGTGGATAGCCACCGTCGCGTGTGACATCTGAAATGATGCGCCGCACAAATGGGAAAAGCATCCGCGGGCACTCGATCATCAGGAACGGGTGCAATTGTTGCTCGGTGATATTCTCGATGGAGAACACGCCGCCATATTCCAGCTCGATCAGGAAAACAGACTTTGGCTCGTCTTCCTTCGTCTTCGACTCGACCTTCAGTTTCATGATCACGTCGTACTGGTTTTCCGTGGTCCGCTTGCGCGCATCCAAGGCAACTTGAACCTGAATATCCGGCTGGCCCTGCGCTGCGACAGCGTTTTGCACTGCGGCATTCTCGAACGACAAGTCACGGATGAATTGCCCGAGGATTTGCATTTTGGGAAGCTGAGCGGCGGGCTGGGCCGCGCCGTTTTCGGTCTCGCCATTGGCCGAAGCGTCGGACATGGATCATTCTCCTGAATCTGTGGTTGCGGGCGACATAACAGGCCCACGCACAGGCCTCAATGCCTGCGCCAGCCCGATGGCCCCGCAGGCCGATCCGTATCGGGTTCGCTATAGGTTCCCTCGATGATTGTCTCGTCCTGTGGCTGCCAGCCCCGGTCGGTACGCACGGTCTGCACGTTCATCCGTTTCTTGACCTCACGCAGAACCATGTTGCGCACCCCCGGAACCAGAAGGGCGAAGCCAACAACATCGGTGAAAAACCCAGGCGTCAGCAAAAGCGCGCCGGAGAACAGGATCATGGCACCATGCGCCAAAGGTTCGGTCGGATCACGCAAATCGTCAAAAGATGTGCGCAATTGTTCCATCGCACGGGCCCCCTGGCTCTTGACGAGAACCGTTCCTGCGATCGCCGTCAGCACGACAATGGCCAAAGTCGGCCAAAGGCCAAGCCATCCCCCAACCTGAATAAATAAAGCGATTTCGATCAATGGGACCGCAATGAACAACAAAAGCAGGCGCATGAGAGCTTTCCTTTCGAACAACGGCCTTATGCCGCGGATGGGCTGTCATGGACTTGACCCCACCCCTGCCTTACATATGTGGCTGCTACACAGGTTTTGAACCCATTCCCCCGCCGAGGTGCCATGAACTCGTCCCTTTTGTCCTTGCTGGTCCTTGCCGGCGTCGCGATTTTCCTGATCTTGCGCCTGCGTTCCGTTCTCGGATCGCGCGAGGGATTTGAACGCCCACCCGCCCGCGCCGACGGTGCTCCGCGCCGTGACTTCGAAGTGATCGAAGGGGGCCCGGACGAAGACATCACCGATCATGTGGAAGATGGCTCCGACAGCGCCAAGGCGCTTGCCTCGATGAAGATGGCAGAGCCGGGCTTCAATGTCGGTGAATTCCTCGGTGGTGCGCGGCAGGCCTATGAAATGATCCTGATGTCGTTCGAGCGCGGTGACGTCGATGGGCTCAAGCCTTTCCTTTCCGATGACGTGATGGAAACTTTCGAGACAGTCATCAATCAACGCAACGAACAAGGCCTGACGATCGAAGCCGAATTCGTCGGTGTCCGTGAGATCGCATTGCAGAACGCCACGTTCGACCGAACCTCGAGCGAGGCCGAGATCGCGGTGCGCTTTGTCGGAGAGTTGACCAGCGTGGTTCGCAATTCCGACGGTGAAATCATCGAAGGTGACGCCTCCGAGATCAAACGCCAGCGCGACGTTTGGACCTTTGCCCGCACGATGGGGGCCGATGATCCAAACTGGGCCCTGGTGGCAACTGACGGATGATCCATGGCACTGCGCGCGGTTGCGATTGCTCTGACGGTGTGCGCCACCACAGCTACGGCAGATGAACCTGTGCGGCTTCTGACGTTCGATGATTTGGATGGTTGGGCCGGGGATGATCATTCCGCGGCCCTTTCCGTGTTCCGAAACACCTGCATGGATCTTGACGGGTCGGATTGGGAAGCGATCTGCGCTGTGGCCGAAACTGCCCCGGATCCGCGCACCTTTTTTGAACTTTTCTTTCAGCCGGTCCTGATTGGTGGCGAAGACGCCGCCTTGTTCACCGGTTACTATGAGCCGCAGCTTGAGGGGTCACGCACCCGAACGGCGCGTTTCCGATACCCCGTCTACAGCCTGCCACCAGAAGCGGACGGCCAATGGCTGTCCCGGCAGGAAATCGAGGAAACCGGCGTGTTGGAAGGCCGTGATCTTGAAATCGCATGGGTCGATGATCCGGTAGAATTGTTCTTTCTGCAAATCCAGGGCTCGGGCCGAATTCGACTGGCGGATGGTGGAGTCATCCGTGTTGGATACGGCGGGCGCAATGGCCATGAATACCGGTCGGTCGGGCAAGAGCTTGTGCGGCGCGGGGTCTATCAACCGCATGAAGTCTCAGCTCAGGTCATCCAATCCTGGGTCCGCCGCAACCCTGTGGCCGGACAGACGCTTCTTTATCACAATCCCAGTTACATCTTCTTTCGTGAGGTCGAGATTGATGATCCCGATCTTGGCCCGTTGGGCGCGATGAACCGCAACATCACACCCCATCGCACAATAGCGGTCGATCCCGATCACACGCCACTTGGCGCACCCGTCTGGATCGAGAAGGACGGCGACGGACCGATCCGGCGTCTGATGATTGCGCAGGACACCGGCGGTGCGATCCAGGGGCCGCAGCGTGCGGACATCTTTTTCGGCTTCGGCGATGATGCGGGGGATGCGGCCGGAACAATCCGTGATCCCGGGCGCATGATGGTCCTGTTGCCGATCGAGCGCGCGCATCAATTGATCCCGGACGCTTGATACATGTCGCGGCGCAACAGACGTGGCCTATCCCAGGAAGATAAGGCCCTGTGGGATCGGGTCGCAGCAAGCGCCACGCCTATGGATCGCACCGGTGCACCGAAAGTTGCGCCTGACCCCGCCAAGCCAACCGCTCCGATCCGCCGCGAAACCTCGACCACTGCGGACCGTCTTCCCGCGTTTCGGGTTGGCGAAAAAGCCTCCTTCGCGGCGAACCCGGTGAATCACGCTCCGACCCTGACCGCGCGCCTGGCCCATGCGCCGGTCCGGATGGATCACGGAACGCATAAGCGGATGGTGCGCGGCAAGCTGAAGCCCGAAGATCGGATCGATCTGCATGGTATGGTGCTCGCCGAAGCGCATCCCGCGCTGATTTCCTTCATCAGCAGCGCGTATGAACGAAACCTGCGTCTGGTTCTCGTGATCACGGGTAAGGGCAAGGATCGCGATAGCGGTGGCCCGATCCCGATCCGGCGCGGTGTTCTCAAACACCAGGTCCCAAGTTGGCTGCATGGGCCGCCGCTCGGGTTGATGGTTCTCGACATTCGGGAGGCCCATCAACGCCATGGCGGCGGTGGCGCATATTACGTCTACCTCAAGCGTCGCCGCTAAAAGAGCGCCGCCTCAAAGAACATACCGGCTCAGATCGGCACTTCGCGTCAACTCGCCCAGGTTCTCTTCAACGAAATCCGCGTCCACAGTAACGGCTTGCCCGGACTTATCCGGCGCGGTGAAGCTCAACTCCTCGAACACGCGCTCAAGCACGGTATAAAGCCTGCGCGCCCCGATATTCTCGACACTTTCATTCACTTCCGCCGCGATCTTGGCCAGCGCCGCGATCCCTTCCTCGGTAAACGTGACCTCCACCTGCTCGGTCGCCATCAATGCGGTGTATTGCCGGGTCAGCGCATTGTCGGTTTCCGTCAGGATGCGCACGAAATCATCTTCTGTCAGGGGTCGCAGATTCACCCGAATCGGCAACCGCCCCTGCAATTCCGGCAGCAAATCACTTGGCTTTGCGATGTGGAACGCACCCGACGCGATGAACAGGATATGATCGGTTTTCACCGGCCCATGTTTCGTGGATACGGTCGTCCCTTCGATCAACGGTAGCAGATCGCGCTGCACACCCTCGCGGCTGACGTCCGCGCCGCGCGCATCGGAACGGGCGCAGACCTTGTCGATCTCGTCGATAAACACGATCCCGTTCTGTTCAACCGCGCGCATGGCTTCCTTCGTGACCATCTCCGGATCGAGAAGCTTATCCGCTTCCTCGTCGATCAGGATGTTGTAACTCGCCGCAACGCTCAGCCGCCGCTTCACTTTGCGCCCGCCCATCCCCTTGAACAGATCGCCAAGATTCATCATCCCGCCCATCTGCCCCATGCCAGGCTGACCGGGGATTTCGAATCCACCCAGTGGGTTGGAATTATCCGTCACTTCCAACTCGATGATCGTATCGTCCAACTCCCCATCGCGCAGTTTCTTGCGGAACATTTCGCGCGTCTGCTCGCGTGCGCCGTCACCTGCCAACGCTTCGATCACGCGCTCTTCGGCGGCGTCATGGGCCTTGGCCTTCACCTCTTCTCGCATATTCTCGCGGATCATCACCTGCGCCGCATCCACCAGATCGCGCACGATCTGCTCCACGTCGCGGCCGACATATCCGACCTCGGTGAATTTTGTCGCCTCGACCTTGATGAACGGCGCGCGCGCCAGCTTGGCCAAACGCCGGGAAATCTCCGTCTTGCCGACACCTGTGGGCCCGATCATCAGGATATTCTTGGGATAGACTTCATCGCGCAGATCATCGCCCAATTGTTTGCGCCGCCAGCGGTTGCGCAGGGCCACGGCCACGGCGCGCTTGGCATCTTTCTGGCCGATGATGAAGCGATCCAGCTCGCTGACGATTTCGCGGGGGGTCAGGTCACTCATGCCGAGGCCTCCTTTACAGCCCCAGGATCAGACCATGGGGGCAGACGTGTTTTTCCGGGGAATGCAGGGATCGCCCGCATGATTGCGCCGCGCATCGCTTCCCATTGTGCGCCAAGCAACACAAGACCCGCCCCGAGCAAAAGAATCACCAGGAATGCGCCTTCGCCTTCAACCACCGAGATGGATAGCGCGACGACATATCCAACACCGGACACAAGAAACGATCTCCGATCAATCACCACGGCGAACAACGCCATAAGCGCCACAAAGATCACCAGCACGACCTTGGATGCCACATCACCGTTCTGAAACAGGGTCAGCGCGACGGTGTTCACGATCGCGGGCGCCGCTATCACATGAAGCCAGAACCCCGAGGCCGCCCGCCGCGTCACGCGGTGTGGATCGCTCATGTCGAAGATCATCGCGACAATCAGGCCGATCAACCCAAGCACGATGGTCAGGATCGCAAACGGCCCATCCGCCGAAAGAAGGAAGACATCCTGCGCATTGTCCGGGAACGCGCCACCGATTGTGACGAAACCGAAGGCGGCCATGACAACCGACACTGCGATCAGGGCGACGGTGAAGGGGACGCGGAAAATAAAGTAGTGGATACAGAGCAATGCGCAGCCAACCGCCGAAGCCATTGTCCAGCTGGCTTGAAACGTGAAATCCAACATCGCCGCAAGCGACAAGCCGAACTGAAGCGCCGATGCAGCGAACATGATCGCCAGCGCAATGGACGGGGCCACCATGCGGCGTTTCAGGGTGAAGTATCGCGACAAGAGCCCCAGCGTCAGCATCGCTAAAACCGACAAGGCCAGGCCCGCGACATAGCCTTGCGTTGCGCCGAATATGGTCAGGCCAGTCACCCCGAGCCACCCGGCAAACAGGATCGACAAGCCCACCACGATGAAGATTTCGTTGAACCCTTTGAACATTTCGAACGGTTCATCAAGACCATCACGGCGGGCACGGACGCCCTCGCGCTCTTCCGCCAGATTGATCAGCGATGCCGCCTGTGCCTCCGACATAAGGCCCGCACCGACCGCGGCGCGCAGGTCGTCGCGGGTGACGTGACTCATGCCTCGATCACCTCAACGGTCAGGTTCCCGTTGGTGTAGACGCAGATATCGGCCGCAATCGCCATCGCATCGCGTGCAATCGCTTCGGCATCCTTGTCGCTGTCCAGCATGCCCCGTGCGGCGGCCAGCGCGTAATTTCCGCCCGAACCAATCGCGGCTATCCCGTGCTCGGGTTCAAGCACGTCGCCCGCGCCGGTGATGATATAAAGCTCGGACCCGTCCGTGACGATCAGCATCGCTTCAAGCTTTTGAAGGTATTTGTCGGTGCGCCAATCCTTGGCCAATTCCACGCTCGCGCGCTGCAATTGTCCCGGCGTCGCCTCAAGCTTACTTTCCAACCGCTCCAGTAGGGTGAATGCATCCGCCGTCGATCCGGCAAAGCCGCAGACCACGTCGTAGCCGCCCGGCGAAAGCCGCCGCACCTTCCGCGCGCTGCCCTTGATCACCGTCTGCCCAAGGCTGACCTGCCCGTCGCCGGCCACAACCACCTTGCCGCCCTTGCGCACCCCGATGATCGTAGTGCCGTGCCAACCGGGGAATTCGTCTCGTGCCATGCGGGCCTCCATTCGCTTCGGGTCTATATGGAGGCCACTCGCCGGGGTCGCAAGCGTGGGCCGTCTACCGCCCACCGGGCCAGCGCTTGCGCCGGGGCACCCGTACCGCAAGCATCGGCATCAACCATGGCCCCCGGAACCGGTCCAGATCCAGCGCCTCGTAAACGCCCACCGTCTCCTCGCCGTTGATTTTCGTCTTGATCGCAGAGCGGTTGTAAAACGGCGCATCCAACATCGCCTTCACCTGATGCGGCCGAAATCCTTCATCGGCCCGCGTCTCGCGGCGAACCATCCATAATGGGCGTTTTAGTCTCTGTTTTGGCGGCAACTTGATCGCATGCGGCGTGCCATTTGCTGCAAATCCTACGCCCGTGGCCAGGCTTGTGCCGTCGCGCCGTTCAAGGTCGTAGAAACACGCCGATCCATCCGCCAAGGGAAACCGCCCCCATGTCCAGTATTTGAAATCTGCCTCCAGCGCCCGGGTTCCGAAATTCGCGTCAAAGTATCCATGTCCCGTCCATGTCCATCCGGGCCGGTTTAGGTCCACCTCGATGCGGGCGGTTGGCGCAAACGGTCGCCATACATGGGCACCGTCATCGCTCAGCAGCATTTCCTGATCCGTCAGCGCGCTGGGATGAATCGTCACCGTTCCGTTCACCTTCTGCGCATGCGGTGTGCTTATCTCATCGATCTGCACCTCAAGCCGGTCACCTTTCCAGACCATCGCACTTGGCCCGATCTGCAACCGGTCCCGCGACAGGCCAAGGGCCTCTTCGCCCCGATCCGTCATGGTCCACCTACCGCCGCGCCCATAGGTCACCACGTTCAAACAGCAGTGATTGGCCGGATTCTTGCGTCCGCTCCAGCGATACCAGGGGCTGAAAACAGACCCTATGAAGCCGATGATCGAGATCGCGCGGGTGCCGCAATCGCTGATCCCGTCGACATACCACCAGGCGTAGCCGTCGCTTGGGACGTCGATGTCAAAGCAAGGTCTGTCACGATCGCCTCGGCCGCGTGCTTCCCGGAGAGGCAAGCCATGGGTATTCCCGCCCCCGGATGTGCCCCGCCCCCCGTCAGGTAAAGGCCCCGGATCGCCGTGCGCGCGGTGGGTCGCTGAAACGTCGCGTTCATGCCATGCGGGCTCCGCCCGTAAAGGGAACCTTCCGACGCCGGAAAGGCCCGGTCGAAATCGAGCGGTGTGGTCAGTGCGGTCGTCTCTGGCCGAGGGGAGAAGGTCAGACCCATCGCCTGTAACGTCTCGAACGTGCGTGTTCGACATGTATTTCTCTCCTCTTGGGTCGTTTTGTGGCCCGGCGGCCCGTTCATGATTATTTCGAACCGTTCCGGCCCGCGCGGCGTGCCATGACCGCGATCCTGTGCGCAGACATAAAGCGTTGCGTCGCGCGGCATGTGCCCCTCGGCAAGATCCGCGAATTCCTGCGCCGGGTCGGCACAGAAGAAAACGTTGTGATGCACCAGATCCACTCCGCGCGGCTCAGCCGCGAAACCCCAGACAAAGGCCGATAGGCTACGCGGTTCAGTCCCGCTATTTGGCACCGCGCGTGTTACATCCGGCCCCAGCTGCCCCACTCGCAGGGCCCGAGGATCGCCATTGAACACCACGATATCCGCTGCAATGCGCGTGCCATCGGCCAGTTCGACGCCCGACACTGCTCCGCCATCTTCCACAATCCGCGCCACTGCCGTGCCGAATTCCAACCGCGCACCCTTGGCCTGTGCCACGCGGCACATTGCCAGCGCCAGCGCATGCATCCCCCCCTGCACCGACCAGACGCCTTGCGCCTCGGAATGCCAGATCAGGCCCAGAACCGCCGGGCTTTGATATGGCGACCCACCCACATAAGTCGCGTAGCGTCCGAAAAGCTGTTGCAACCGTGCATCGCGGAATCGCATGGAGAGTTTCCGCGCAAGGCTTAGCCCCGGCGCCATCGCCGGGATCAGCGACGGGGTCCGCATGACATGGCGCGCCAAGGGCCCGAACCTCGGCACCTCCGCTTGCATCACCGGCGCATCGAACGCTTCAAACAGGCTGCGCGCTTCTGCGGAAAAGCGCCGGAACGCTCGCGCGTCTTCCGCGCCAGCGAAATCACCGACTGCTTCTTCACTCCGCGCTGGATCATCGAACAGATCAAGCGTCGTTCCGTCCCGCCACCAGTGGCGCGCCAGTACCCTATCGCGGTGCAGAACGACATGATCGTCCAGCCGTTCACCCACATCCGCAAACAGCGCGTCAAACACATTCCGCATCGTCAGAACCGTTGGCCCGATGTCCACAGGTCCGGCCGCCGAGGGTGTGGTGCGCATTTTGCCGCCGGGCCCATCGGCCATCTCAATGACACGCACTTTCACTCCCTGCGCCGCGAGGCGCAAAGCGGCCGATAGTCCGCCGATTCCGGCGCCGATCACCACAGCCTGGGTCAGTCGTTCATCCTCCAAGTGTCAGCTTATGTTGACACGTCGCTCCGATATGTCCAGTCTGATTTACATATTGGGTGTCCACCGACGCCCCGAATCCCGTGACCGGAGCGTAAGCCCATGCCGTTGAAACCCCGCATCGAAAGCGCCATTTCGGCCGCCATTTTCAAAGGCCAGGGCGCGATGGCTCCGCCCAAACTGGCATCGGCTCTTGATTACGCCGTGAACCCCGGTGGGGCACGGATACGGCCCACGATCTGCCTGTCCGTGGCGTTGGCCTGCGGCGATGATCAATCCGCCGTGTCCGACGCCGCCGCCACCGCAATTGAATTGATCCATTGCGCAAGCCTGGTTCACGACGACATGCCTTGTTTTGACGATGCTGATACACGTCGCGGCAAGCCGTCCGTGCACAAGGCTTATGGCGAGGCACTGGCGTTGCTCACCGGTGATTCCCTGATCATCGCGTCGTTCGAGACCCTAACGCGCGTTGCCGAGGCGGATCCGATGCGCGCCATTTCCCTGATGCGCATTCTTGGCGAATCGACCGGTATGCCCGGCGGCATCTGTGCGGGGCAGGGCTGGGAGAGTGAGGAAAAGATCGACCTCTCCGCCTATCATCGCGCCAAGACGGGCGCGCTTTTCACCGCCGCCACCCGCATGGGCGCTGCGAGCGCCGGCGAAGATCCCGAACCCTGGACCGAACTTGGCGCCCGCATCGGCGAGGCGTTCCAGGTTGCGGATGATCTGCGCGATGCGCTTTATGATGAATCCACGCTGGGCAAGCCCGCACATCAGGATGAAATTCATGATCGCCCCAATGCTGTCACCGAATACGGTGTGCGCGGCGCGATCACCCATCTTGAAGACATCCTTTCCGGGGCGATTTCGTCGATCCCGTCCTGTCCGGGTGAGGCGATGCTGGCCGATATGGTTCGCAAGACCGCCGAACGTCTGACCCCTGTGATGCCCCCGGTTCAGGCCGCCGAATAGATGGCCCTCGCCGATCCCGACACCCCGCGCGCGTCCCTGAAAGACCGTTTCTACGCCTGGCGCACCGCATTGATCGGATCGCGCCGCTTTCAGAAACGTGCCGCGCGTATGCCCATCGCCAGAACCATTGCCCGGCAGGATGGCGAAGCGCTGTTCGATCTCGTGGCTGGGTTTGTTCATTCCCAAGTTCTGATGGCGTTTGTCCAATTTGACCTGCCCCATCACCTCGTGTCGCAACCTCGCACATTGGCTGATCTTTCGAGCCGAACCGGCATTATAGAGCCGCGATTGCAGCGTCTGGCTCAAGCCGCAAGTGCCCTTGGCTTGATGGCGCGCCAATCCGATGGCCGCTATGCGTTGGGCCGTCTAGGTGCCGCGCTGCCCGGCATCCCCGGCCTGTCGCAGATGATCCGCCACCACGACGTGCTTTACCGCGATCTCTCCGATCCGGTCGCGTTTTTCCGCGATGGCTCCGACACCGAGCTGGCGCAATTCTGGCCCTATGTATTTGGGGCCACAGGTGCGGCTGACCCCGCCGTTGCCGCGACGTATTCCGAGCTTATGGCCGACAGTCAGACCCTTGTCGCCGAAGAGGCATTGGCCCACCTCGACCTATCTCAAACTCAAACGCTCCTTGATGTCGGCGGTGGCACCGGTGTCTTCCTGACCGCCGCGGGTCAGGCCAATCCGCATCTCAACTTGCATCTTTTCGACCTGCCGGAAGTCGTCGATCCCGCCACTGCCCGGTTCCAGCGTGAAGGCCTCGCCCCCCGTGCCGCAATCACCGGCGGCTCGTTCCGCAGCGATCCGTTGCCCAAAGGGGCCGACACCATCAGTCTCGTGCGCGTTCTCTATGATCATGCCGATGAAACCGTCACAGCCCTGCTGGCCAAGGTCCATGACGCGCTGCCTTCGGGCGGCAGAATCATCATCGCCGAACCGATGTCGGGTGGCACCAACCCCTCCCGCGCGGGCGACGCCTATTTCGGGATCTACTGTATGGCCATGCAAACCGGTCGTGCGCGGTCGGCTGATGAAATCGCCGCGCTTATCGAAGCCGCAGGATTTGCCGAGATCAAACCCATCAAAACAAGCCGTCCGTTTGTGACCGGCCTCGTCCAAGCCCGCAAACTGTAAACCTACGCGAACAGTTTCACCGCGTATGTCTATTCTAATTGACATCATGAAGTGTCAGGTTAAACTGACACATAACAAACAGCGCCCCGAGATTCTGTGTTTCTCCTGCGCGCATCAACGATCACCAAGGGGAGAAGCAGCGCTTGCATAGCACTGCCGTCATATTGGAAGGCCCCAAGGCGCTGAGCCTTGGCAACGTTGACCTCACCGCGCCCGGCGCGGGCGATCTGGTTATCGATGTGCGCCATTCCGGTATTTCCACTGGCACCGAAAAGCTTTTCTGGTCCGGTCAGATGCCGCCGTTTCCCGGCATGGGCTATCCGCTGGTTCCCGGATACGAGGCCGCTGGCGAAGTGGTCGAAGCCGCACCTGGCACGGCATTCAAACCCGGCGACCGCGTGTTCGTGCCCGGTGCCAATTGCTACGGCGATGTGAAGGGCCTGTTCGGCGGCGCATCCAACCGCCTTGTCACAGCGTCGGACCGCGTCGTGAAGATCGACCCGACCTTGCAAGCCGAAGGCGCGCTTCTTGCGCTGGCCGCCACCGCGCGCCACGCCATGGCAGGCCTTGATAAGACGCTGCCGGAATTGATCGTCGGCCACGGCGTGTTTGGTCGCCTTCTTGCCCGGCTCACCATTGCCGCCGGGGGCAAGCCTCCCACCGTTTGGGAAATCGATGCCGATCGTCAGACTGGCGCAACCGGCTACAATGTTGTGCATCCCGATGCCGATGAGCGTCGCGATTACCGCTGCATCTATGATGCCAGCGGTCAGGCCGATCTCCTGAACACGCTGATCTCGCGCCTGACCAAAGGTGGTGAAATCGTTCTGGCCGGGTTCTACCCCGAGCCTTTGTCCTTCGCCTTCCCGCCCGCCTTCATGCGCGAGGCGCGTCTGCGCATCGCCGCCGAATGGACGCGCGAAGACCTGGTCGCCACCCGCGACCTGATCGACCACGGCGCGCTCAGCCTTGACGGCTTGATCACGCACACCCGGCCCGCATCCGATGCGGCGAACGCTTACCAGACGGCGTTCGAGGACTCCTCCTGCCTGAAAATGATCTTGGATTGGAAGGGTGCGGCATGAAAGATATTCCGAACCTCAAAGACTACGACCAAAACCTGCGCGACGAGGCGGCGGAGCCAACCCTCGAAGTGCCCCAAGGCGAACCGACCTCCAAAACCCAGATCATCGCGATCTACGGCAAGGGCGGCATCGGCAAATCC
>CAZPJO010000024.1:4769-15728 GCA_964586895.1 uncultured Roseicyclus sp. | reverse complement strand
GAGCTGAGCTATACCGGGACCGAAATCTACACGCCGCAAACCGTACCCCTGCGCGCCAGTGGAACCATTAACCTCGGGGCCTGCGCGGACATGCCGTTCAACGCGGCGGGCTTTACCGATCAGATCCCCGACATCACGCTTTATACGTCCGAAATGGCGCAATTCCGGCGGCTGCAACTTGAGGTGGAGGCGCCGTGCGACACCACGCTTTTGGTCAACACCAACGACACGACCTGGCACTTCGATGACAATGGCGGCGACGCGGGCGGCCCGCTTCTGGACCTGACGGGTCAGGTCGCCATCGAAGGGCGCATCGACATCTGGGTCGGCACGATTGATGGAGCGGCCTGCGACGCGACGCTTGAGGTGGAAACCTGGCTGAACTGAGCGCGCGGGCGCACGGGGCGGACGGCGGGGACGGCGGGGCAAACGGCCCTGCCCCACACCTTCAAAGCTGCGCCGGATCGTATTCCTTGGCAATCCAGTCGCGCAGCGAGATCGCGCCATTCGCAACCCGGGCCGCGTAGGCGTCCAGAAACCGATCAAGCACCCCGGTCTTGGACCAACGGATATGCAAATGCCGCAGCCCCAGCGCGCGGCGCGCCTCGGCCACCGGGCGGCCCTCCACATGGATCGCCCACATCGCCGCCGCCAGACCGGTGCGATCGGCCCCCGATTTGCAATGGATCAAGGCCGGGCGTTGCAGCGTGTCGAACACATCAAGCAGGTCCAGAAGGGCCGTCTTGCGCGGTGCGGCGCGCGATTGCAGGCCGACATTGCGCAGGCTGAGGCCCAGTTCGGCGCAGGCCGCCGCCTCGAACGCATGCACGGATCCCCGGGCCGGGCGCAGGCTGATGACCTCGACGATGCCGCGTGCTTTCCATTCGGCCAGCGCGCGCGCGTCGGGGTGGTTGCCCCGGTAGACCCCTGGCGCGATCACGCCTGCATTGCGCCAGCGCCGCCGCAGGATGCCGTGGTCGTTGAACGCCGCGTACATCCGGCCCTGCCACAGCCCCAATTCATCATCGAGCCGGTGATCATAGCGCCACCGAACGAGCACCCAGGCCCCCTTGAGTTTATCCAAAACGCTTAATCCCATCGCGCGTGACGTGTCGCAGCGCGCCGCGAATTGCAAGCCCTGCCTGCGGCTTACGGGATTCATGCGTTTACAGGGGCGGGATGGGCGCGCAATGCTGCGCGCAAGATGTCCAGCGACACACCCACCCCCCGCGGCCCCGATGCCGTCACGCACCAATTGCCCGCCGGAGAGCTTCCGCCGGGCTGGACCCTTCTGGGCGGTCAATACGAGATCAAGCGCCTGATCGCTGCGGGCGGGTTCGGGATCACCTATCTGGCCAGTGACACGTTGGGGCGGGATGTGGCGGTGAAGGAATGCTTCCCCCTCGGCCTCGCGCAGCGGCAGGCCGCAACCCATGTGGTCAGCGCAACCTCCGCAGGCACCTCGGAACATTTCGAAACGGCGCGCGCGCAATTCCTGCGCGAGGCACGGATGCTGGCGCGGCTGCGTCACCCCAACGTGGTCCATGTGCAGACGTTGTTCGAGGAAAACGGCACGGCCTATATGGCGATGGACTTTATTCATGGCCGTGACCTGCAGGAAGAAATGGTCGCCTCCGGCACCGCAATGGCACCGCACCGCGTGCTGGAGCTGTCGCGCGATCTGTTGGGGGCGTTGCGCTACATCCACGACCAATCCGTGCTGCACCGCGATATCAAGCCCCAGAACATCCGCATCGACCGCTTCGGGATGCCGATGCTGATCGACTTCGGCGCCGCCCGCGCCGAGACGCAGGCCCGCTCGCGCATGGCGGGCACGTTCCGCGTTGTGACCGATGGCTACAGCCCCCATGAATTCTACGTCTCGGGCGCGCAGCAGGGCCCGCATTCGGACCTCTATGCGCTGGCCGCAACGTTGCATCACGTGATCACCGGGGCCGCGCCCGTGGCCGCCGATGAACGCGCCAGCGCCATCGCCACCGGACAGCCCGACCCGTATCACCCGATCGCAGGCGCACATCCGGAACAAGACGGACGGCTTTTGCACCTGATCGACCGGGCGTTGCGGATGACCCCGGGCGAGCGCCCGAAAACCGCCGCCGATTGGTTGGCCGCGCTGGAAGATGCGCCCACCACCCTGGTCGCGGCAAAGACCCCTGCCGCTGCCGCCACGGCCCCTGCGCGGCGCGGGCGGTTTGGGGCGGGAACACTCCTCGGTGCCCTCCTCGCAGGTGCGATTGGCGCTGGCATCTGGTCGGCGCAGCCCGCGTGGCTTTCGCCCGGCATGGGCGAGATGATGCAAGAGATGGGCCGCCTGGAACAGGCGCTGGCCGAGGCTGAGGGGGAATTGGGGATCGTGCGGACGGCCTTGGCCGAGGCCGATGACAACCTCGCCCGTCTGGAAGCCGCCGATGGCGATATGGCCGCCACGATGGCCGAGCTTGACGCCGCCCGCGCGGCCCGTGACGCGGCGGCGGCGCAGGTGGCCGAGTTGGAACGCGATGTCGAGACGTTGAGCGTCACGCAAGCCGCCCTTGAAGATGCCCGCGCCGCCCGCGATGCCGCCACCGGGCGCGCCGCCGATCTGGCCGAGGACAACGCCGCCGCCGCCGCCCGCATCGACGCGTTGGAGGCGGAATTGGCCGACGCCCGCGCGCAGGCCAGTGGGCTGACCGACGCTACCGCCGAGATCGCGCGCCTGGAACAGGCGCTGGCCTCCGAGCGGACGCGCGCCGCCGCATTGGCCGATGTGGACCGGGACCTGACCGTGGCAGAGGCCGCGCTGGACGCCAGCAACGCCGAAATCGCCACACTGGAAGCGCGCCTTGCCGAAGCTCTGGCGGAAGACACCGGCGCGGCCCCGCAGGCCGAGATCGAGCGCCTGCGCGCGCGGATCGCCACGCTTGAGACCGAGAACATGGCCCTGCAAGAGGCGCTGGCCGACTTACGCGAAGATGATCTGCGCGAAGACGGGCCGCTTTCGCTTGTGGACATCGCAACGCTCAGCGCGCCCAACGGCACCCTGTCGCTACTGCCGCGCTTTTCATGGGACAATCAAAGCGTCGGCCTTGTCGACAGCACCGGGGGCATCGCGTTGTTTGACCGCGATACCGGCGCCTACCGCGCCCATCTGGCCCGTGGCATCCCCGATGATATCACGCGCCTGGGCTTTTCGATGGGCGGCGGATACGCCATCGCCACCACCGGGCCCGATACGCCGAACCGGCTTTATGACATCGCCGCCCGGCGCGAGATCCTGCGCTTTGACCCCAGCACCGTGACCACGGCCAATCGCGCCATTTCCCGTAGCGAAACGCATTTCGTCTACACAAGGCGCGGCGTCGGCGGGCAGACCGATATCGTGCTGGTCGAGTTGGCCAGTACCAGCCTTGGCGCGCCCACCGAAGAGATCCTGACCTCGGTGCCCGGTGGCACGCCCGTGCGCGTGACCTTCGCCGAAACCCGCGATCAGATCACAATCGTCACCCCCAGCCTTGTGCGCCTGTTCGAGATCGACGGCCGCCTGACACGCACCACCGGCAACCGCATCGGCCAATTCGTGGCGATGTCGCCGATGGGGGGCGATCGCGGCCTTCTGGTGTTGCGCGCCGACGGGGCGGTGACGCTTTATGACAACGCCCTTGATCAACGTGAGGTGGCGACGTTCCCGACCAACGGGCCCTACACGACATATCGCCTGTCGGGCGATCGGCTGAACTTCATGCGCGCCAATGCGAGCCGCTGGGAAATCCTTGATCTGACGACCGGCGCATTGCGGGGCAGCGGGGCCTTGCCCGCCGGGGCCGGGACCGCATTCCTGTCGGTGTCCTCCGATGGCACGATGTTGTTCATCGGTGCGACGCCGCAGGGCAACGCGCGCTTGGTCGATGTCGCGACGGGCGCGGATCTGCACGATTTCGGCGATGCGGCGCAGGGGTATTTCAGCTTTGACGGAAGCCACATTGCGGTGGGCTCCCCCGGCGTCACGCAAGCGCGCATCCTGCGCCGCGACACCGCCCCGCCCGTGACCATCGCGCCGCTCGCGCCGGCACCGGCCCCGGAACAGACACAGGCGGTTGTGCGGGTTGATACGGGCGTCTGCTCGGCGCTTGGCCCATCCTCTGGCCCGGCGCGCGAGGGGGCGGGCATCACGCCCGATTTTCAGGGTCGCTCGCGTCTTTTCCCGGTTGAGGCGGGTGGCGCGATGAACCTTTCGGAATGCTGGTCCGCCCTGCCCGAGGCCTTGACCCCGCTGATCGCCGCCGCAGACAGACCGCTCTTCGTGACGCCGGAGCCTGCATTCTCGACCACGATCCTGGGCACGTCGCGGCCGATTTCGCTTGATGTGCTGGCGCGATCACGCTGCGACGCGCAGCTTGTCGCGCAATTCGGGCAAAGCTGGCAGGTGGTCGACCCCCTCAGCGTCGACGGCGCCCTGCGCTTCAGCGATGCAGGCGCCACCGACCAAAGGCTGCGCGTGTGGCTGGCCACGGCTGCGGGATCCACGACCTGCGAGGCGTTGATCGAGCTGCGCCTGAACGAGCCGCCGGGCGAAAGCGCCCTCGAATAGGCCTCAGGTCGCCAGCAGATACACGCTCGACGCAATGATCCAGATCGAGGCCAGCGTCTTGAGCCACAGCGACCCCAGCAAAGACGCGATCCCCTTGGCCAGGAACCCGCCCACAATCGCGCCGGGCACCGCGATCAGGGCGATTTCCAACCGCACCAGCCCGCCGAAATACCCATCCCAGAAGCCCGCGATCACGCAGACCACGCTGACCCAGACGGCGACCGCGATGGCGACTTTCGTGGGAAACCGCCGCAAGATCAGGTAGATGGCCAGGAATTCCCCGATCCCCACCGAAAACAGCGCCGTGACCATGCCGCCGAGAATGCCCAGCCCCATCAAAACCCAGATTTCACCCGGAGAGACCCACAATTTGCGATCCTTCGCGGCCTGCCGCCGCTGCACCCAGGTGAAGATCAACAGCGTGACCCCAAGCGCGAGCGAGAAGAACTTGAACCAGATGATCAACTGATCCCCGTCAACCTCGACAAACGCCTGCGTCAGCAATAGCGCGGGAATGCCCGTGGCCAACGGCGCGAAGGTCAGCGCGGCAAGCGTCTGGGACGAGACCTTTTCATCCCACGCGAGACTGTCCTTCACGAAAATCGCATGCGCCCAGGTCAACGCGCCGATGGACATGCCGAAACATTGGATCGTGAAGCTGACGGCGACGCTTTCTTCGGGCTTGAGCGAGGCGATGCGCAAAAGCTCGGGCGGGATCATGATGCCGCCGTCCTGCAACGCGGCAAAGACCGGCACGAACACCACGCCGCCGCCCGTGCCCGTCGCATTGGCGATGATCGCGCCCATGATGCCGACCGGAAAGAAGAACCACAGGCCCATCAACACGTCGAGCGTCAGCGCACTTTGCCGAAACAGAAGCGCGTAGGCCCCCAGCAGCAGCAACAGATGGACCGGGATCCACGCCTTGATCACCGGCGTCATGGCAGAGCGTGCACCCATCACAGCTTGCCGAATTGGCCGCCCTTGAAGCGCCACCGGATGAAAATCGCCTGCAACGGCCCAAGCAGCGCCAGAAACGAGGGAACAAAGACGCAGGCGAAATGCAGCGTCGCCAACCCGATGGCCACAGCGCTTGAGAAATCCACCAGGGGCGGTGGCTGACCCTCCATCGCGACCGGCAGCCAGGGCACCAACCCCGCCCGCGCCAGCGCAAAGACCACGCCGAATTCCAGCCAGGAAAAGAAGAACTGATAGGCAAACGGCCAATCGCGATCCCACCGGGTCGTCTGGATAAAGATGTAGATCGGGTCGAGCAGCAGGCCGAGACCGGTGATGGTAACCAGGAACATCACGAAGGGCATCGCGATGTCGTAGTCCCATTTCCATCCCGCAAGGATGAACGCAAAGGCCAGCGTGATCGGTATCCCTATGAAAAGGAACAGGAAAAGGCGGGTTTGCAGCCGTCCGAAAAGGGTCGGGATCATCGCGTATTCTCCTTCACGGGCGCGCGCCCACCATCCACCTTGTCCACCCCCCGACCGAGCGCAGCGGCCCGAGGTTGCGAACCTTGTGAAGGCGTTCTGTGACAAGATGATCGACGGACCGGATCGCCGAATATTGCAGCCCGAGGAAGCTGTCGACGGCAAGGTAGGGCCCGCCGGTGGTAATGGTGCCGGCGGCGTAAACCCGGCCATGGTTGTTGCGCAGGCCCTCGATCTCGAAATCATTGGTGCAGCGCAGGCCCGTGGCCCCGCCCTTTTGTGGTCCGCTATCGCTTGGCCGGTAGGCATGGTTGCGCGGCAAATGATAGGTGTCGAGCAAATCGGCCAGAAACGGCGCGCGTCGGATATCCGCGATCAGGCCGGTGCAATCGATCAGGTAATCGGCGTTTAACACCTCTTCATTGCCCTCCACGGTGCTGATCGACACCTGCACCCCATCGGGCTGTTCGGGGCCGGGCGACGGCATCGGTTGCAGGTCGCTGATCGTGCCATAGACGGGCCTGTACCACCCCTCCTCCGCGCCGCGTTCGGCGATGGCGATCCAGTCCGAGCGTTCGGCGGTTGTTGTCCCGCCAAGCTGGCTCAGCATCACACCGCGCGCCGCGTCATCGGCGTTTTCGTATTCCACCCGCAAATCGCCACCCCAACAGCTTTTGGGCCAGTTGAACGGCTGGATCTCGACGTTGTTGCGCACCAGCCGACGCGCCTTGCGGAACACCGCGCCGTCCCGTGGGCCAAGGGGCGTGCGCATCGAATGCAGGATGCGGATCTGCGGATTCTTTTTACGCGCCTCGAACAGGCGCTGGATGATGCGCGAGGCCACGATGCCGCGTCCGCGCACCACAACCTGCACCGGCCCACCGCGCCGTTCGGCCTCGACATACATCTGATCGTGGGGCTCGTAGGCATTGGCAACCTGCGCACGGCTGTCGGGATGGTTGGTTATAAACGTTTGGAAATCTTCGACAAATCGCGTCGCCGGATAGCCGGTGGCAAGGTGGATTACATCCGCGATCACATACCGATTGCGCGCCTCGCCCTGCGCCTCGCCACCCCAGAGCTTGTAGGCCACCGCGTAGCGCCCGTCGGAGGTCTTGCGCAGGCCCATGACCTGCGCCTTGACGAACATGTCGGACCAACCGATGCGCTTGGCCTCCACGTCGAGGCTGTCGAACACGTCGCCCGCGCGGGGGGTGTAGCTTTCCGACAGGGTCGGCTCGCCAAAGACCTGAAACACCCCTTTCACGCCGATGCCCTTGCCGACCTCGCGCAGGGCATATCCGGGAAATCCCCAGATGTTGTCCGGGCGGCTGAGGCTGTTGGAGCGCAGGCGTTCATGGTCGGGGATCTGGCTGTTCTTGCAGTAACGCTGATAGGTGCGATAGCAGACCTCTTCGGTGCCGATCACCCTGATATCATTGCTGGAAACCCCATAGCACCGCAGGTGATCAACCCAGACGAAACTGCCCAGTCCCCCACCAACGGCGCAGAACTTCACCTCGTCAACCGGATGGCCCGAGGCGCGCAGGGCCTCGATCCCCACAATGTCGGTTCCGCCGAATTCCATGTCCGGAAAGGTCCGGCGCGACGGCGGCGGGGCATCGTCGTCGGTGATGACCAAACGGCTGACCAGCGAGGCGTCGACCTCGACCCCCGCGATGCGCGTGGCACTTGACGCGGTCTCCGCCGGGGCCAGCAATTCCAGAAGCCAGCCGGGGATCGAGACTTGATCCCCGATCTCCAGAACCTGCTCCTCCACCCGCGTGCCGTTGACATAGGTCCCGTTGGTCGAGCCCTCGTCGCGCACCCGCACATCCGCCTCGCTGAGCACCAGAGACATATGCGAGCGGCTGACCGCGTCACCGGTCAGCGGCACATCGACCACGTCGCCTTTGCCCACCAGAAACGCGCCCGGCTCTTCGCACAGAAGAATGCGCGAGCCACCCACCGTGTTGCCGTCGATGCCAATCTGGCGCACGCGGAAACGGACCGGAAAATTCATCATCATCAGACCCTTACGAATGCACCCAATACGATGTCCCATCCCCCAGACGCTGCCCGCAATAGCGGCAGTTTTCGCCCGGTAGATAGGGGTTCAGCTGCCGGCAGGCGGCGTTTGTGCAGCTCAGGCCCTTGCCCTCTTCGGCGGACATGATCCGCAAAAGCTGCCCGCGAATATCCAGCGTCGCCAGATGATCCAGCGGCACCTGTTCGCCCACCTCCAGCATGCGGCGATTGTGGCTGACCTCGTCGCCAAGGCCGCAGATCGCCTCGACCCCGCCCGCACCATCCGGGCCGATCATGATCAACACCTGCGCGCCCTCGCCCTGTGCCGCAGCCATCGCGTCGCGCGCGCGCCCCTTGCGACGGCGCATCAACACCTCTGCCCCGCCCGAAGCGACCAGCGCAATCGACACCCCATCAAGGTCAAGCGCCTTGAGCCGCCCGGTCGACGAACTGTCATAGACAAGGTGCAACGGCTGCCCGATGGCATCGACCTGCGCGGCCTTGGGCGAACAGATGGTCATTTGCAGGCCGACCGTCTCGAACGCGCGCATGGCACCGGCGGCCATCCGCACCGTGCCACCGCGCCCCAGCGCCACGGGGGCAGAGCCCTCTTGCCCGATCTGGGCCACGCCGTTCGATGACAGATCCGTCACCACCACCCCCCCGTCCGCCGAGGGTGTGATCGTCAGGTGCTGGCGCGAGAGCGTGCCGAAGCCGTCCCCGAAATGCACCACACGCCCGTCACCGGCGCTGACCCGGCCCATATTGTCCGCGCCAAAGCGGCCGATCTCGACCGGCAGGCGCAGCGTTTCGGTGGCCAGCAAGACGCGCCCGCCTGCGGTGTCGCGAATGGAAAGCTCGACATCTTCGGTCATCTTGGTGTTGGCTCCCGTCGTCTGTGTCGTGCGGTCAAAATGTCATGGGCGGCTCTGCCCAGTTTTGGATGAAGAATGGCTGGCAACCCGTTGCCATTCCTCGAAATTCTTTGAACGTTCACCGTGATGGCTCGACCCGGCCTTGGTCGATATCACGCCCGGCGCGCCCGGCATAACGGCCCGCTCCGCCGGGGCCGCACCAGAGGCTGTGTCCTCAAGCGGCGTGTCATCGGTCCCCGTATCATCGGCTCCCGTGTCATCGACCCCTGTATCCTCGACCGCATCCTCTTCGATGGAGGTGCTGAGGCCATCGCTTGGCGGCGCGGTTTCGACCGCGGCGGCGTCAACCACCGGGGTGGCGTCCGTATCGGGGGCAAGCTCTGTGCCAACTGTGCCAAGGTCAGGGCTCGGATCCTGCGCCACCTGCTCGGGCGCGGGCTGGGACTGCGCCACGTCCGGCGCGGGCGCATCCTTGTCACCCGGCAGACCAAAGGCCAGCGCAACGGCCAGCGCCGCGCCACCGATCAAAACGGCCGGCACCAAATACCGCCGCCGCCGCCCCGCTGTCGCGCCACGCGCCTCGGGTTCCGCCGTTGCCACGCTCTCAACCGAATGCGCGCCGTCTCCGGCGGTGTTGGCCTTTGCAACCGCGCCGCCGCCGCCCGCAGCCCCGGCACGCCCGCGCAATTGCAGCACCAGCACAGCGGTATTGTCCTGCGCCGGATCATCCAGATCGTGCAACGCCCGCATCAACGCATCCGCGATCCCCCGGCTGCTCTCGCCATCCGCAACACCCGCCAACACATCCGAAATCTGTTCGTTATCAAGATATTGCAACCCATCAGAGGCCTGGATCAACACATCTCCGGGGTCGAGGACCATCGCGGTTTTCGGCACATCCTTCGCCTTGACCTTCCTCCCCATCAACACGGAGGTCAGCGCGTTGCGGTCCGGGTGGCTGGCCGCCTCATCCCTGGTCAGCTCGCCCGATTTCGCCATCTGGTCGATGATCGGGGCCATAGAATGATCTTCGTTCAACTGCCGCAGCACCCCCTCGCGCCAGAGGTAAAGCGGGCTATCGCCGACCGAGGCCCAATAAAGGCGATCCTCAAACACAATCGTCGCCAGAAACGTCGCCCCCATGCCGTGCAGATGTGGATCTTGCGCGGCGCGGTCCCTGAGCACGTCATTGGCCGTTTCGATGGCCGAGTTCAGCTCTGCGGAGAGGTTTTTCTCAAGGGCGGCACCATCATGCATGAGGAATTTCAAATGGCTGACCGCGTCGATCACCACCAACCGACTGGCCAGATCGCCCGCCGCATGGCCGCCCATCCCGTCGGCCAACACGGCGAACCCACGGCCCAATCCGCCGTGGAAATCGGCCAGAAGCGTGTCTTCCTGATAGGGGCGCTTGCCTTGCCAAAGGGCGGTCGCAACGTCGTATCCGACGCGATCCGCGCCGTCCGTGGCATGCGCCCCCGGGGCCGTAGTCATGCGTCGGACCAATCGAAATCAGGCCCGCACAAGGCCACAAACATAAGCGACGTGGCCCCGATGCGAATGGTGTCGCCATGGGCCAGCATCTCGACCGTCAGAACCGGCGTCCCGTTCAGGCGCACAAGGTTCGTCTTGCCCCCGTGGCTGAGGTAGAAGATCCGCCCTTCATCATCATAGGTGACATAGGCATGGGCCTCTCGGCTGATCGTGTCGTCGCCGAAATCGACCTGCGCGCTGTTGACCGGATCGCGCCCGATCCCGCTCATGCCCTGGTGCAATGGCACCGACGCCCCGCGCCCGGGTCCTGCGGTGACGACCAGCCAACCCACAACCGGCACGCGGGCGGTCTCGGGCGTCGTATCCGCCTCGGGCGGCGCTGGCATCGCCTCTCCGCCATAGCCGTGAATGCGGGTTTTGGGCCGGACATGGCCGGACGCATCGCGCCCTTGCGTTGGTTGTGGTGGCGGCGGGGTTTCGGGATCGGCGATCATGCGCGTGGTTGATGTGCGCGGCTCCGGCGGCGTCGGTG
>CAZPJO010000024.1:0-4669 GCA_964586895.1 uncultured Roseicyclus sp. | reverse complement strand
TGGCGGCGGCACCGCATCGCGCGGCGACAGGCCCCCATGCAGGTCGTCATCGAGTTCGTCGTCGGTCAGGATGGGTTTCTTGGCCATTGTCGTCCTTTCCCGGGACCTGCACCGCAGGCAGCCCCACGCTGATCCGGTGTCTTGCAGACCCGCCACGATTGCACCGCATATGGAGCCACAAGTTTATTGGTAGCACATGGAATGCAAACGTGAAGGATTTTGGCGCACAGGGCGAGTGGCGGAAAACCCTGCCCCACGCGCCGCACCCGCGGCACGGCCCGGGATCAATCGTTGTCCGAAAGGCCCGAGCCCGCACCTTTGGCGCGGCTTGCCTCGGTCGCGGGCGCATAGGTCCGAAAGGCAAAGGCGCTCAGGACGCGCAAGACCTCCTCTGCAACATGCGCGCGGCTCTGCAGGGCGGCGGGCGCGGGCGGCGCGCAGGGGGCCACGTGGACCTCCGACAGACCAAGGGGCAAGGCATCACCCGCAAGCCCACCGTCGCGCGACAGACGCACCTTCGCATCGCCCGCCCGCACCGACAGCCCCATGTTCTGCGCACATAAATGCGTCAGGAACGGCACCAACATCATCGGGCTATAGACCGCGCCCAATGCCCCCCCATCCGGCAGCGCACCGGTATCCGAAAGCGCTGTGCCAAGGCCGATCGAACACCCCTCCGGCCGGCCGTCGGTTTCCTCCAGCAACGCCGCCAACGCCCCGGCCCCGTCCTGGCCCCGCTCGGTCAGCCAGCGCACCGCAAACGCCGCCTCTTCGGCAAGACCATGCGGACGCCCGGTGCCCCTTGCGGCCTTCAGCGCAAGGGAGTGCACTTCACCAAGGGACAGATCGTGGGTCATGGCACGGGATAGCACCAGCCATCGGGATCGGCGTCCAGGATCTCGCCGGGGAACGGCGCGTTCTGGAACATCGTGATCCGCAGCCAGCGGTCCGAGCGTGGATCAAACCGCGTCGCACCAAAAAAGCTCAGCTTCGCGCGCAGCAGGTCGATCGGGGCCATGTCGGCATGGATGGTATTGTCGCGCACCTCGGCAAAGGCGTGGCCCTCGGCGATCTGAAGACGGCGCACGGTATGGCGGTGTTCGGGATGACGCAGAAGGAAGCCCGCGACCGGCCCGGCCTCGCCGTCAAGTGCTGCATGAAGTGCTGCCGCGTCACGCGCGGGGCACAGCGGCTGCGCATAGGGCTCAACGTCCTCCTCCGCGCGTTCGCCCAACCGTGGCTCCAGCTTTTCGGCAGACACGTACCACACCCTCGCCTGCTGCTCCGGCGCGTCCCAATCAATGTCGAGCGCTTGCGGATGCACGGCCTCGATCAAGCGACGCAGATCGGCCACATCGCGCCCGCCTTCGATGCGGACCGGGGCCTCATCGGCGGCCATCGCATCCGCCGCCACATCCACGATCGCGCCGTAAGGCTCCAGCAGAAGCGCGGCCAATTGCTCCTGGCCCTCAAGGCGCAACGCCGTCTCGCCCCAGCGCCAGAGCCGGTCCCAGGGCTGCGGCGCAGCAAAGTCGAACCGGTCCAATTCCGCCAGCAACACTGCCATATCACCGCGCAATTCGGCCAGTTTCGCCTGCTGGATCGGATGCTCGGATTGCCATTCAAACGCGTTCACCTCGGCCCGCCGGGCATGGTCGCAAAACCACGCCACTTCCGTGCCCGAGGCCTGCATCAGCCCGCGCACTTCGGCCAGCGCCCATTCGCGCGCCGCGATCCAATTGTGGATCAGGCGGGGGTGGTTCATCACAAACGGCGCCATGCCAAGGCCGGTGGAATTTCCGATCCCGAACCGCCGCCGCAACCCGGGCTCAAGCGCAACCGCGTCCGCGCTGCGTGCGCGCGCCATATGCTCCACAAGGTCCATCACAAAGGCGCGGATCAGGTAAACGGTCAGCATCTCGGCCTGAAACGGGGCGCGCAATTCGGGGCGCGCCTCGATCTGCGCCCGGTCCGCCGCCCCGAACTTGGCCGAGCCGTAAACCGCTGTGGTCCGCATCAGATAGCCCACGCTTTCCACAAGGCTCAGGTCGGGCTGTTGCCCCTGGGACAACCGCTCGACCACATGATCCCACAGGCGCACGGACCGGTTCGCCCGGCTCAGCGTCAGTTCCCGATCCGTGATCCGGCCCGCCTCCTGCAACGGCACATTGGCGCGCAGGCGTTCGATATCGGCGGCATCCGGCACCCCGTCGAACAATGTGAACGTCGCGTCCCAGGCCGTCGCGATCACCCGGTCCGAGCGCGCCTCGGGCGGCAGATCATGGGCAAACGCCACCAGGGAATACGTCCGCTCCGGGCCTTGCGCGCTGTAGATCGCGTGGCCCACGCCGCGCGCATCAATGGCCCATTGCGCACACGACACGCGCCAGCCCTCCGCCTTCATCCGACGCATGAGGATACGCATGAAACTCAGTCGCGATTGATGGAACGCGCCCATCCGCTTGAGCGTCATGACCTCCTGCGGGTCGCGCAGGGCCACCTTCTGCGGCGCCGGCAGTTTCATGCCAGGGTCCCGAAATTCTTGTCGAAGAAGCGCACCCAATTGTCCCCCAAAACCGCATCCACCCCGGCCGCGTCAAACCCCACCGCGCGCAGCCCCGCCTCCAGCCTGGGGAAATCGGCATTGCTGCCAAACCACTCGGGCTGCGGCGGAAAGCCCGGCGCGGATGCCGAGCCTTCACCATAATCGATCCGCTTGGTCCAACGCCCCACGCGCATCCATTCCACCACGCTGTCGGGCTGATCCTGGCACAGATCGCTGCCGATGCCGAAATGCCCCACGCCGTATCGCTCTGCCATATCCGCAATCATTGCGCAAAAACTGTCAAGCGTGCAGGCGCTGCCATCCTTCAGGTGATGGGGATAGATCGAAAATCCCATCATGCCGCCGCCCGCAACCACCGCTTCGATCACCTCCGCGCGTTTGTTGCGCCGCGCGGGGTGCCAATCATACGGATTGGCATGGGTGATCGCGATGGGGCGTGCGGACACCTCCGCCGCCTCAATGGTCGAACGATCCGCCGAGTGGCTCATGTCCACGACCAGGCCCACGCGGTTCATCTCGGCCACCACCTCGCGGCCCATCCGCGTCAGGCCCATGTCCTCGGCCTCGTAACACCCCGTCGCCAGAAGCGATTGGTTGTTATACGTCAATTGCATGAACCGCAGGCCAAGCCTGTGCAGGATCTCCACCAACCCGATGTCATCCTCGATCGGCGCGGGCGTCTGCGCCCCGAACACGATGGCGGTCTTGCCCGCCGCCTTCGCCGCGCGCACGTCGTCACCCGACCCCGCGCGCACGATCAGATCACCATGATCCTCGAACCAGCGGTTCCACCGCTCCATCTGCAACACGGTCTCGCGGAACATCTCGTGATAGGCAATCGTGACATGGACGGCGTCCACGCCGCCCTCGCGCATCTGCTCGAAGATACGGCGCGACCAGTTACAATATTGCAGCCCATCAATACGCATGACCACTTCCATCCCCTACCCGCGGCAACGGGTCAATCCCATAGCTTGCGGCTGCGGCGCACCCGCGCGGTCCCGCCCGAAACGTCCGAGCACTCACAAACCCCATCTGCCGCAATCGTCCCGCCTGGCCAGATTGCTCAGGCGGCGGCAATGGCCCGCGCGACCGCGACGGCCCCAACTCCGCCGCTCGCCATAAAGGCGCGCCCCCGATCCCTGCCTGTCGCGCGCCTCTCGACCCGCCGTTTGGCGATTTGACCGGCCCGTCCCATCTTTGTTTCCTGAAAATGCAAAATCCAACCCCGGATCACAGGCGCACCATCCGCCTCTCTCTCACCGGAAATAGATCTTCCACCGCTCCCGGACCGCCGCATCCGTCGCAGGGTCAACCTGACACGCGCCTTGCGCAAGGATCTCGTGCTTGCGCGCCGTGGCCCCCGCCAGAAGATCGGGCCTGTCCGCCTCTTCCCATTCCTTGGGGCTCATCCGGTTGCCAAGGCTGGGATAGACGAAATCCGATTGCATCAGGGCCAGTGTCCGGTCGGTGCCAAGGTAATGGCCCGGCCCGCCCATGCAGACCTCCGCCATCTGATCAAGCGCCAGCGTCTCGTCATTCACCTCGATCCCGCGCACGCAGCGTTGCGCCTGCCCGATCAGATCATCGGACAGGATCAGGCTCTCCAAACAGAACCCCAAAAGCGACGCATGCATCCCCGCCGCCTCATACACCATGTTCAACCCCGACAAACCGGCCATCACGTTGGAACACATCTGCTCCCACCCGGCCTGCATGTCGGGCATCTTGGCATCGCTTGCGCCGCCCGCCGCGCCGCCGGGCACGCCGTAGAAATGATGCATCTGCGCACAGGCCGCCGACAAAAGCGCCTGCTCTCCCGATCCCACCGACATCGCCCCGGTGCGCAGGTCAAGGTTGAAGGGCCAGGTCCCGAACACCACCGGGTGGCCGGGGGCCATCGCATTGACGTAAACCAACCCCGCCAGGCATTCCGCCGTCGCCTGCACCACCGCGCCCGCGATGGTCGAGGGCGCCGTCGCCCCCGCCATGCCCGCCGACAAAAGCAGCACCGGCATGCCCGCGCGGATGCAATGCTCCATCGTTTCGCAGCTTTCGGTGGCGAATTTCATCGGCGGGACCACGAAGCAATTGGTGTTGGAG
>CAZPJO010000023.1:4498-15984 GCA_964586895.1 uncultured Roseicyclus sp. | reverse complement strand
CAAGGGGGCTGCATCGACCAACGGCATGTAGGCCACCGACAACGGCACGGTCTTCATCGCAGCAACCCCGCCGCCGTGACCAGCGATTGCGCCACTTCGGCGACGCGCTGCCCCTGATCCATCGCCGCCTTGCGCAGGATCGCATAGGCCGCGTCTTCGTCGATCTGGCGGGCCTTCATCAACACGCCCTTGGCCCGGTCGATGACCTTGCGTTCTTCGAGGGCGCGGCGGGTTTCATCAAGTTCGACCCGCATCTGGCGCATGATCTGAAACCGCGCGATGGCGGTGTCCATGACGGGCTTGAGCCGATCGGGATGCAGCCCGTCGACGACATAGGCCGAAACGCCCGCCTCCACCGCCGCCTTGGCCAGATTGCCCGCAGCGCCCGACACGAACATCGCCACCGGACGTTCCAGCGGGCCGGACGCCAACGTCAGCTCTTCAAGGATGTCGCGGGTCGGATGGTCGATGTCGATCAGCACGATATCGGGGTTGAGCGTGGCGACCCGCCGCGACAGGCCGGAATTGTCACCGATCACGTGAATGTCGTGATCGCCGCTGTCGCGCAGCGCATTGACGATGTCGATGGCGCGGGTTCGGTCTTGTTCAACAACCACGATGGTCAGGGCAGAGCTCATGCGCACGGTGTCCTGCACGCCCCCGGTGCCATCAATCCCAAACGGATCCCGGGCACAGGCCGACATGCGAAGTGGTCAATTCTTGGGCAGTTTGCAGCGATTTGGCGCGCAGAACGATCAGATGCTTGATCGCCGCCCGCGCGACACCCCGACCGACGGGCGGGCCAGATGGCACGCCGCATGTCGGTGGAACAAACGTCGCCGATGCGCGTTGCGTGGAATGGAATATACCGCATCGTCCGCCACCCGGGCCGCCATCGTGCTTTTGTGCGGATTGGCCGTCATCGCAACCCTCGACATCGCGCAAGGCGTGCTGGCCCCGATCATAAGCGCAGTTGTGGTGGGTGTTGTCCTGTCCCCGCTGGCCGATTGGCTGTTTCGACGCGGGGTGCATCCGGCGCTTGCGGCGTTCGGCGTGCTGTTGGTGTTCATGGCAATCGCCACGGGCCTTGCCCTGGCACTTGGGCCCTCCATTTCGGCGGCGACGGCGCAGGCGCCGGCCTTGTGGTCGGAAGTTCAAAGCTTCCTGGAGGTGGCGCGCGGCGCGATCTCTGGCATTCAGGACCTGCAGGAGACGGTGTCGGAGGCCCTGGGCGATGAAACGGAGGCCACGGATCCACCGGGCGACGCGGCCTCGGAGCTGCCGATCCCCAGCCTGTTCGACGCCTTGTCCTACGGCCCCGCAGTGATAAGCGCCGTTCTGATCTTCCTTGGAACGCTGTACTTTTTCCTTGCGAGCCGCCGCGATGTGTATGTCTCGGTGGCGCGTATTTTTCCATCCCTGAACGACGACAGGCTCCACGCTGCGGAACGCCGCGTGTCGAGTTATTTCCTCGCGATCACGTTTGTGAATGCGGGGTTCGGAACGCTGGTGACCCTGGCGATGCTTGTTCTTGGCATGCCGCAACCGATCCTGTGGGGGATCGCTACGTTTCTGCTGAACTTCATCCTGTATCTCGGGCCCGCATTGGTTGCGGCGGCGCTTCTGATTGTCGGAATTGTCAGTTTCGACGGTGCCTACAGCTTTGTTCCGGTGGCGGTCTTCGTGATGCTCAACATGGTCGAGGCGCAGTTTGTGACGCCGAGTGTGGTGGGACAGCAGATGTCGCTTAATCCGCTGCTCGTCTTTCTGTCGCTGGTCTTGTGGCTCTGGCTCTGGGGTCCGGTCGGTGGGCTGGTCGCCATCCCACTGCTTGTCTGGGTGCTGATCATTCTGAACGGGGACCCCGACGCATGAAAAAGCCCCGGTCGCAGGGACCGGGGCGTTCACGTTCCTGGAATACGTGATCAGGACCGCGCGGCGCCGTTGGCCTTGGCTTCGCCGGATTTCACCTTTTCGGCGGTCTGGCTGACGCTGTCGGCTGCATCGCCGATGGCTGCTTTTGCCTGCTTCTGACCTTCGGCGACCATTTGCTTTGCCGATGCCTTCGCCTTTTCGACCTCCTCGTGGAACACCCGATCCGCCTCATCGAACAAACGGTCGCGATGCGCGCCGATGGTACGGTTCTCAACGGATGTGCGCGGCAGGGCGGCTGCAAGGGCTGCACCGGCTGCAAGGGCCACGACCCCCATCAGGAGCGGGTTGTCATGGGCAGTGCGCCGGGCGGCCTGCGCGGCCTGACGGGCATGGTGTTCGGCCTGGCCGTGTGCGTCGATGGCGGCTTCGCGGGCGGCGCGAATGCGTGCCTTCGCCCCATCGGGCAGCTTATCGAGGCCATCGTCGAGCGTGCTACGCAAAACATCAACGGATGCATAGGCGCGCGCGCGCAGGGTGGAATTGGATGAAGTGGGTTCGGAATGGGACATATCGTTCTCTCCGTCAAAGGTTTCGGTTCCAAAACGGCCGGACGTGGCCGCATCTGCCGCCGCGATACGTGCGTCGAATTCGGCCATGTCGCGGCCGGTCGGATCCGTTTGTCGCAAGCCGGGTGCGCTTGGCGCATCACTGTCGGCAAAGGCGGGCTTGGCCTTTTTGGCCGGTGCCGCGTTGATCCATTGCGCAAACAACCAGCTGAGCCCAAGGCCCGTGACGGCAAGGGGAAGCTTCGGGCTTTGCATTGCGGGCCCGATGGCGCGCAACGCGGCGTCTGCGTTCAAATGCCCCGTCGCACTCTCTACCATGCGCGCGGGGTCGAGCGCATCGCCGACGGCCCTCACCTGCCCACGCAACGCCACGCGTTCTGTGGCCAGGTCGCGTTCGATTTCGATCAGATCAGGCATTGAGCGCCTCCTTCAAAGCTTCGACATCGCGTTGGATGTTGCGCAGCGTGCGGTCGGGGATAAGGCGTTTGGCCTTCAGACGGCGCGCGCCGACCAGAGCCATGGCAACCGCGATCAGGGCGATTGCCGCGCCGATGAGCAATGCGGCAAGCCACACCGGCAGCCCCGCCGCCACCAGGCCCGCCACACCCGCGCCAACAAGCGCGAAGGCTGAGACGAGGCCCAGAAGCGCCGCAGCCGCGATCAAGGCGATGCCAACCCCGGCTTTCCGGAGGTTTTCGCCGATTTCGACTTGCGCCAGACGCCATTCGTGTCGGGCCATTCGACCTGCCGTTCCCAGCAAGGCCGAGGCGTTTGCCAACGTCGTCTGCGACGGCCCCGGCATCACGAATAGCCCCAGCGGTGCTTGTTCTGGTCGGGATAAGCGCGCTGCGCATCGGGCACGGAGGGGTAATTGTGCCGGTCCGAGGGCGTGGCTTTATGATCGACCTCATACTGGGCCTGCTCGGACGCCTTGAGCGCGCGCGCCGCCAGAAAGCCAACCGCCGCAGCCCCACCAAAGAACAGGAGCGGGTTGCGACGCGCAAATTGCGTCAGGTCCGTCTGGATGCTGCGCAAATCGGCGTGGCGCAAGGACGAGGCCATTTGCGTCAAGCCGTCCGAGATTTGATCGGCCGCCTGCCGGGCATAAGGATTGTCGTCGAATGCCTTGCCCGCATCACGGATTTGCTCGGCCTGCGCGTCAACGCTGTCGGCGGCGTTATCCTTGACCTCATCGGCGGCGGCCTGTGCGTCGGCTTTGGCCTTTGCGGCCACGTCTTTTGCGGCGGTTTTGGGGGTGGCTTTCTTGGTAGGCATAAAAATAATCCTTTCCCGTTTTCCATGGCCATAGGGTCAGCGCAGCGGCGCGGTGGCCTGCGCCGCAAGGGCGCTACGTAGCCGGGTCAGCACGGCGTGCTGCACCGACATTGACTGATGGCTTTGCTTTGGCTTCTTGGAATGTAACGGCACCGCCGCAATCATTGTTCCGCAGGAAATTTTTCCCGATCAGCGGAACAATCGCAGGGCATTTGCGTTTCACGCGGGTTCGTTCGGGGGTGCACATTCGGTGCCGGATTGCGGTTGCGCGGCCCTTTTTCGCTACACCATCGCGTCGGGGACGCCGGGCAATCGCGTGCCAAGGTCCACGTCGCGACCACGCGGATATGGCAAAAGGAAATGCCGCCTCTCCACCGGAGAGGTCGCCATGTTCTGCGCCATTTGGCCGTTCATCCACGTCACGAACGCCATCTGATCTTCGAGCGGGTCGGGCACGGGCACGTCGCGGAACCAATGCGACAGCATGCGCCGCCACAAAAGCCGGATGTCGCCCGCCCGCGTCAGGTGCACCCCGGCCTCCGTATCCCACCGCATCGACCGCCCGTTCAGGTTTGCCGACGCCAAGATCGCCTGCGATGCACCGAACAGGGAAACCTTGGAATGAACGTAGATGATCGGGGCGTCGAACAATTTTGCATAAGACGACGCGCCTTGATCCGCCGGGGCGGGCCGCGCGGGGCATGCGATGGCCACGCGGGGACCAAAGGCGTCGGCAATCAGATCAACGCATTCCATCTGCAATTGCGCGCCGAACTGCGCATCCTCGCGCCGGTTTCCCTCAAACGCCACATCTTCGGCCGAGGCCGGAAGGATAATCGCGCAGGTCAGGTCGGTTTTGTCGCCCGCCGCTTTCGCCAAAGCTTCGGCCAGGGGTTTATGGCGCAGGAACTGCGTTTCCAGGTAGATCGGCCCATCGGTATGCGCGATGGCCTCCAGATGCGCCTGCTCGATCTCTGTCACCTGTTCCTTGGGCGACAGGTGCAACAGCTCCAGATCGCGTTTGGACGACAGTGTCCGCAAGAAACCGGGGGCCGCAGCGGTCGCGGGGCGGTCGCCTGCGGTGACGTCATGGAAACTTGCAAGGTGCCGCGCGGCCGCCTCCACCACGGGGCCGGTCACCAGCGCCTGCACATCCTGCCACGTCTCTTCGGCGGGCTGGTCATGTATAGCCGTGTCAAACCGCCGCTCGTTCAGGTCCAGCCCCCCGATATAAAGGTAGGTATCGTCGATCACGGCCAGTTTTTGATGGTGGGTCGCCGGGACCAACGGCACATCAAGCTTGCCCTTGCGGTCCGCGAGGCCCGGCGTCAGCGCGTCACTCGCGGCGGCCTGCATCTCGGGCCGCGTCTTCACCTGGAACGCTATCCGGGGGAGCAGGCCAACACGCGCGGGATGCATGGCGATCGACCACGACATTTTCGCACCTGTGGAAAGCTCGTTGAGGGCCGCGAATTGCCGCGCGCTTCGCCAGGACCGCCGGTGATCCTCGGTGGCGATCACCGGATCGAAATCGGTGACGAACATCTCGATGGCCACGTTGCGGTTCAAGCTATGCAGGAACAGATCAAACCAGGTTTCACCGATGTCTCGCGCGGCATCACTGCGCAATCTGGTGCCGAGGTCGAAGACGCGGAAGCAGCCGACCACCGAACGCTCGGCCGCAAGGACCCGCCGCTCGAACGCCGGAAAGGCTTCATCGGCGGTTATGAAAAGCTCGAAGGTTTCGATCGGCTCGGCCTCTGGCATCGTCATTGAAATGTCCTGTTCATCCGACCTGACGCAGGTCCGGGTTGCCGATATCATCCTCGTCCGTCTCGTTGTCGTCTTTCACACCGTCAATCGAAAGATCCGGGACCGCGACGCGGACGGCATAATGGCTCTGCGGTGCGTCCTGTGTCATGTCACCGCCCAGTTGCGAGACAAACGCTTCGATCAGCTGTGCTCCAAGGCCCGATCCCTCTTGCGCCTCGTCTTCCTGAATGGCTGTGCCGACCGTGTTTCGCACCGTCAGAACGACGTCAGGTTCGGCCACGTCGAGCGCAATCCATATCCGCGCCTCGCCGTCTTCGGCCCGTCCAACATACTTGACGGCATTCGTGACCAATTCCGCGGCCAGCAGGGTCAATGGCACGGCCTGATCGGGGTCGATGGTGATCGGATCGAATTGCATCGCGACCTTCACGCCCGATTGCGCAGGCAAGCTGACATTCACCGTCGTTTGCAACACATCGCGCAACAGTTGGTCCGCGCGCACCCGCGCCAGCGTTGATCCCGCGTAAAGCGCCTTGTGGATGGAAGACAGGCCCATCACACGGTCCTGCATGCGGCGCAGCAACTGGCGGCTGTTTCCATCCGAAATGGACCGGATCTGGATGTTGAGCATCGACGCGATCAGTTGGAGGTTGTTCTTGACGCGGTGATGCACCTCCCGCAGGAGAAGTTCCTTTTCGGTGAGGTTCACGGCAAGTTCCGTGCGGTCCGACAGGATGCGGTCGATCATCAGGTTATAGGCGTTCGCAATGTCGCGGATTTCATCGGGCGCTCCGTCCAGAACCGCAAAGCTGTCACCGGGGGTCTTGAACGAGAAGCCCGCCATGCGCCGGTTCAACAATCGCAAATGCCGCAAAACCAGCCGATCAACCGCGAAAAGCGCGACGCCGAGGGCCACGATCCACATCAAAAGCGGGAACAACGTGGCGCCGGTGCCCAGGATCGGAAGCATCGCTGCCTCGGGTCGGGCCTCCCAAACGCCTACGACATAAAGCCTCTCGTTGATCAGCGGCGAGACCGCGACAAGGTCGACGTCACCGTCTCGCTCGGTGATGTCCTGTGTGTAGCCGCCGTGACGGATATCGAGCTCCGCTGGCACAATGCCCAACCGTTCGATCCGCGCGGCATCGACCGATGCGGCCAACACGACGCCGTCGGGTTGCAGCAGGGCAAGCTTCACACCATCGAAATCGGGGCTCAGCAGCGTATTGACCAGAGCGCCCGGAACGGACACCGACAGGCCGCCAGCAAACGCGCCCGCCTCATCGAAAACGGGGACCGTCGCGATCAGGACTGAAACGCCGGTCACCTCGCCGCTTTCGCTATAGGAGACCATCGGTCGCGGATCGGCCGCAAAGTCGCGCCAATCGTCTTGTGCGCTGAAATCCATCGTATCGGACGTGGACGCGCAGCGCATCGTGCCGTCGGCTTCGATGAAACCGGCAAAGATGATGTGCGAGCGGGTGTCCACAAACTGCCCCATCATTCGCGGGCATGCGAGGTCGCCTGCCCCGACACTCAATGCCGCCGTGCCCAACGCCTCCGCCGCCCCGAAGGATTGGCGCAGAAGGGCCGTTTCCGTGTTTACCGCGCCGACCGTGCGCGCCAGCAGGTCGGCGCGCTCAAGGCGAAGGGTTTCGCGAACAACGGCGGCGGTCTGGAGCACGGCAATGATGCCAAGGGGCAGGATCGCGATGCTCAGCAGAACCGCAACCCGCACCCGAAGCGACGCCCATCTCGGCCAGCGCCGCGCCTGATCCGTCATGCTGCGGGCCGACCGTTCACGACCGCCATCGTTGCTTGATCCGTCATCTCCAACGGCTCATCTTCCGACAGTTCCATCAATTCCGCCAGCCGCTTGCGTCCCCGGTTTGCGCGACTTTTGATCGTCCCGACCTTGCATCCGCACATTTCGGCGGCCTCCTCATAGGAAAAGCCCGACGCGCCCACCAACAAAAGGGCTTCGCGTTGCTCATCGGGGATCTCGCCGAAGGCAACGGCAAAATCACGCATGACGAGGCGCCCGTCGTGATCCGGCTTTTCGGACAATTGTCCGGCCATCACACCATCCACATCCGCCACCTCGCGCGCTCGTTTGCGGCGCAGGGAGTAGAACGTGTTGCGCAGGATCGTGAACAGCCACGCCCGCATGTTGGTGCCGGCCTCGAACTTGTCGATGTTGGACCAAGCCTTGACGACCGTGTCCTGCACCAGATCATCGGCGGCCGATGCATCGCGGGTCAGCGACCGCGCAAAGGCGCGCAAAGATGGCAAATGCTCGACGATTTCATCGCGCGGATCATCCGTCATTGGGGGTGCCCCCCTTGCCGGATTTCAACTGCGCAAGAAGGTCCGAAAAACGGTCTGGCAGTGCCTCGTTCACCGTCTCGTCGTAAACGCGGCGCAGGTTTTCATCGATCTGCTTCTCGATCTCGGTCGACCTCTGGGTCGGTTTCTTGTTTCTGGGTGCCATATGTCCACACTGAAAAAAATCTCGCTCGGTATGGAACTATCGAGCGCGCAATTGGTTCCAATAATAATTCAAGGAACAGGAGAAAGTCACAATGGCAGGCGGAGAAACGGATCTCGGCGCGACCCTGGCGGAAGAAATTCCATACTTGCGCAGGTATGCCCGCGCCCTGACCGGGGCGCAGGACGTTGGCGACAAATACGCCATAACAACGTTGGAAGCGGTGGTGGCCGAACCCACGCTCGTCGGTGATGCCCCCGACGCAAGGCTGGCGCTTTTCAAGGCCTTCCACGGCATCTGGTCCAGTTCGGGCGGCGCGCTTGAGGCATCGGCCCCGGCCGACGACCTGTTGGAGGCCCGCGCCCAGTGGCGCCTTGAGCGCCTGTCGGAGAACACGCGAGAGGTGTTGCTTTTGCGCACAATCGAAGGGTTCAGCATCGATGCCATTGCCCAGATCATGTCTTTGCCCGAAGGCGAGGTGGAGGGCCTCTACGCGCGCGCGGTGGACGAGATGGGCGATATGGTGACCGGCGATATCCTTATCATCGAAGACGAAGGGATCATTTCGATGGATCTCAAGTCCATCGTGACCGGGATGGGGCACAAGGTGACGGATATCGCGCGCACCCGCGACGAAGCGGTGGCCAAAGGCACGGCGGCGGTGCCCGATCTTATCCTGGCTGATATCCAATTGGCCGACAAATCCTCTGGCGTGGACGCCGTCAACGATTTGCTCGCGGCCCTTGGTGATCGTCCGGTGATCTTCATCACGGCATTCCCCGAACGTCTTCTGACCGGGGACCGGCCCGAACCCGCGTTTCTTATCACCAAACCCTATTCGGAAGAGCAGGTCAGCGCGGCGGTCAGCCAAGCGATGTTCTTTGCGACCAGCGAACGGATCGAAGTCGCGATCTGACACAGGTTTGCAGCCCCGGATCTTTCCCCGGGGCTGCACCACATGCGCCTTACGACGCCGCGATTGCCCGCAGCATCCAGACCGCTTGCTCATGGAAGGCCGAACGCTCGGTCGCCAGATCTTCGGTCACCGGATCGCGGCGCCCTTCGACCAATTCGATCAACGCATGAAGGCGATGCGCCAAGCGCTCATGATCGCGTGCGAGATCTTCGACCATTTCCTGCGCCGTGGGCGTTTCATCAAGGTCCTCGATCGTCGAGCGCTTCATGATGTCGGACATCCGCATCGGCGCAAGTTGCCCCAAGGCGCGGATGCGCTCGGCCAATTCATCGGCGGCCGTGAACATGTCTTCGTATTGCTCTTCGGTCAGCTTGTGGATCGAATAAAACGCCGCGCCCGTCACGTTCCAATGGTAGGCGTGCGTCTTGAAGATAAGCCGATAGGTATCTGCCAAAACGTCGGACAACCCGCTGGCGATGCCTTCGACATCCTTGACGCCGGTTTTCACAGCTTCGGTTTGGGGTGTAATTTTCAATGACGTGTTCATGATTGAACTCCTTTCGTTGCCGTCCCAACACGCAACGACGCGAAACGGTTCCATAACGACCGCGCTGCGCCACGCATTCCCGCGCGCGGAACCGCAACGCCCCGGCCCGCGTTGACGTCGCGAAACCGGAGGCCCCGATGAAAGAAGAACATGCGATCCGCGCTGCGACGCGTCTGAATTCCAAGCTGATCTATGAAGTGATCCGCCGCGATGGCGAGGAAGAGCTCGACCGCCCGTCCAGGTCGCTCATTTGGTCGGGGATCGCCGCTGGCCTGCTGATTGCGTTTTCGGTGTTGGGCGAGGCCATCCTGCGGACCCATCTTGCCGACACGCCGCAGCGTTATTTGATCGAGAACCTCGGCTACAGTTTCGGGTTCCTTCTTGTCATTCTCGGCCGCATGCAGCTGTTTACCGAGAATACGATCACCACCATCCTGCCGCTTGCGGCAGAACGCACCTTGGGCTGTCTGGGCCGCGTCGTGCGGCTTTGGGCCATCGTGCTATTGGCCAATATCGTCGGTGCCGCAGGGGCCGCCGCGTTCATGGCGTTCAGCGGCGCGTTCGGCCCGGACCTTCTGGCGGTGATTGGCGATCTGTCACGCCACGCCACCGGCTTCCCCGCGTCCGAGGCGTTCTTCCGCGCCATCCCCGCCGGTGTGCTTGTGGCGTCGATCGTGTGGATGATGCCGGGCCAGAACGGGAGTGAAATCCTGTTGATCGTTTTGTTCACGTGGCTGATTGCGGCGGGCGATTTCACCCACATCATCGCCGGTTCGGTCGAGATGTGGTTCCTCGCGCTGCAGGGGGAGCTTGGCTTCGCGCCCGCGCTTCTCAATTTCTTCGTGCCGGTTCTTGCGGGCAACGTAGTGGGCGGCACGCTGGTGTTTGCCTTGCTCGCTTGGGGTCAGGTCAAGGACGAGGTCGAGCCGGACGCAACGGAGGCCGCCGAATAAGCGTTTGGAACCAATCGGCGCGCCGGGCGTTGTTCCCCCAAGCAATTCAAAACCGGAGGTCCTCATGTCGGCACCTGACACAAATATCGAAACACAGACCAAACGTCACAAAGCATCGCTTATCGGGATCGGGATCGCGCTCTTCTGGGCCGTTCTTGCCATTGGCGCGTTCATCGTATGGGACGGCGTGCCGTCCGACGAACAGGCGGCCGCGACACTTGAAGTCGATGCGGACGAATGAACTTTCGCGTTGGGCAATACGTGGCGTGGGCCTGGGGCAATGGCCAGGGCACGGGCAAAATCGTCGAACGCTTTGAAGACGATGTGACGCGCGAGATCTCTGGCGCGGAAGTGAAGCGTAAGGCGAGTGCGGACGAGCCTGCGTTCTTGATCGAACAGGACGACGGCGACCAAGTGCTGAAATCCTGCTCCGTAGTGACGTCCGCCTGAACAGCGAAGGGAAAAACGATGTTGGAACTGACCGGAATTGGTGGCCTGATCCTCCTTGTGCTCAACGTCTGGGCCTTGATTTCAATCGTAGGGTCGTCGGCATCCACGGGCAGCAAGGTTCTGTGGTGCCTTCTGGTGCTGATCTTGCCATTGCTCGGCTTTATCATCTGGTTCTTCGCCGGCCCGCGCAGCGCGGCGAACACGGTGTAGGAAGAAAAACGACGGCACTTGATGTGGCCCGGCCAGCGCGCCGGGCCTTTTCATGTCTAGATCAATGGCCGCATCTGCGCCTTTTCGATCTCAAGGCCGCTGAGCGTTTCAAGGCCGTCGGGGTCGAGCATTGCAAGCATCCCATCGCTCAGCGACAGCATCTGCCGGTCGCGCAGTTTCATCAGCGTCTTGTTGGTATGAACGAGCGAAAGCCCCAACGCATCTGCAAGGTCCTGCTGGCGGTACGGGAACGGACAACGGTCGCCATCAACCAGCCTAAGCGACTTGCACCGCATGAAAAAGCGCAACAAACCCCAACTCATGCGTTCAATCGCGCTCATCTGCCCGATGGAGGCAAGGGCTTCGCCCATCAGATGCTCTTCCATCGCCGCCGCCCAGGTCATGAAGGAGGCCGAAGAGGCCATCCACAAGC
>CAZPJO010000023.1:0-4488 GCA_964586895.1 uncultured Roseicyclus sp. | reverse complement strand
TTGTAGCGCAAGCCCATGCCTCGAAGCGCGGTGTAGAGTTGCGGGCTGTTGGAGCCCTCCATCAACACCGGCGTCTGAGCATCGATTTTCATCTCGCCATGTTTGAACCGCTGCATGTAGGCAAGAGCGTCCCTATCAAGATCCTCGAAGATATCGATTTTTCTCAATGGGCAGTGCTGGCAGTCGGTGACCATGTTTCCCCCGCGTAAGCTATGTCACAGTTTAATGCGCAATGTGCGCAATCGTGGCAACCAAGACCAACGCTGGCGCGTGGGCAAAGTTCCGTTTCACTCCGTTGGCCGTTTCGGAGGAAGGTGCCATGGATAGATTGACAACGCGGCCACGCGGTCGTTGCATCGTGGTGCATTCCAATCGTCTGGTTTCCGAAGACCTGCGCCAATTGTTGTTATCCGAAGGCGCGCAGGAGGTCGTATTGGTGACCCGGCTCGAAGACGTCACCGCCCAACCCGACGCCATTGCGTTCCTGGAGGCCAGCGCGGCCACATTGGATCAGCTTGCTCAGGTGCAGAGCTGGATCCGCCTCGGCACGCCCGTCGTGGCGATGGATGGCGAGCCCGCATTGGCCAGGACCGACGCGCACATCTATACCCTCGCACAACCGTTTCGCAGCGAAGATGTCGTTGAAATCCTGCATAAGGCGTCGGTTTTCTGATTAAGTCGGGAACTTTTCGCGACCCCGGTGGGTTGGTGTGGCCTAACTGAAAAGGAGATACGCCATGCTTGGTTGGGCCATTACATTCTTGATCGTCGCACTGATTGCGGCGGTGTTCGGCTTCGGCGGTATTGCAAGCGCATCCGCCGGTATCGCACAAATCCTGTTCTTCATCTTCGTCGCGCTCTTCGTGATCACCCTGATCGCGCGCGCGGTGCGGGGCATGTCGTAACCAGAATTACCGAATGTTCGAAAAGGTGATTGGCCCCGTCGCGGTCCAGTCGCCTTTTTCATGTGTTCCATACCCGAGGTAAAGAATGTCACGCGAACGACTTTTGAACGATTACATGGACATGGTGCGACAGGTCGCGCCGGGTCAGGACGCGTTTCACCAAGCAGTGGAGCATGTCGCGCGTGACGTCATCACCATCGAAAAGGGCAATTCCGATTATGCCCGCGCCAAAGTGTTGGAGCGTCTGGCCGAGCCGGATCGCACATTGGGATTTCGCGTCGTCTGGCACGATGATGCGGGCGACGTGCAGGTCAATCGCGGCTGGCGGGTGCAATATTCCAACGCCATCGGCCCCTATAAGGGCGGGTTGCGGTTTCACCCATCGGTTTCGCCGTCGATCCTAAAATTTCTGGGGTTCGAGCAGGTGTTCAAGAATGCATTGACCGGCCTGCCGCTTGGCGGCGGCAAGGGGGGCGCGGATTTTGACCCCAAGGGCCGCGCCGACGCCGAAATCATGCGCTTTTGTCAGGCATTCATGCACCAACTTGCCCCCCATATCGGGCCCGAGCGTGACGTGCCCGCAGGCGATATCAACGTCGGCGCCCGGGAAATCGGATGGATGTTCGCAACCTACAAAACCCATGCGCAGAGTTTCGATGGCGCTCTGACGGGCAAGGCACCTGCTTTCGGCGGCTCGCAAATGCGGGTCGAGGCGACGGGTTATGGCCTGATCTATTTTGTCGAGGCGATGCTGGCCGAACAGGGCACCGACCTGACGGGGCGGCGCGTCGCGATCTCGGGCAAGGGCAATGTCGCCACCCACGCCGCCGAAAAGGCGCTGGCCCGCGGCGCGAAGGTGATCACGCTGTCGGATACGTCCGGCACCTTGGTGGCCGACGATGGCCTGGACGCTGAGACAATCGCATGGGTGCGCGCGCGCAAGCACGCGGGCGATGACATCAGCGCCCCGCCCGCCGCATCCGGCGCGCGCTTCGTGGCCGATGCGCTGCCATGGGGGCAGGATGTCGATATCGCCCTGCCCTGCGCCACCCAGAACGAGCTTGATGACGCCATGGCGCAGGATCTTTTGGATCAGGGCATCATGCTCCTGGCGGAGGGTGCGAACATGCCGCTGACCGGCGCGGCGCAGGACAAACTGGACAGCGCGGGGATCGTGCGCGCACCCGGTAAGGCGTCGAACGCGGGCGGCGTCGCGGTGTCCGGTCTGGAAATGAGCCAGAACGCGATGGGCCGCTATGCCTCGGCCGACACGATTGACGAAGACCTGAAACGCATCATGCGTCGCATCCACGATCAGGCCGCCGACGAAGGCCGAGAGGGCAATCGCATCAATTATTCCAAAGGGGCCAATGTGGCGGCCTTTCGGCATGTGGCAGATGCCATTTCAGCGATGGGGGCAATCTGATGGCGCGTGATACCTGTGCCGATCTGTTCGTGCGATCCCTGTCAAAGGCAGGCATCGACACGATTTTCGCCCTGCCCGGCGAGGAAACCGGCGATCTGATGGATGCGCTTGCGCGCTCCGACATCGAAATCGTGCTGTGTCGCCACGAACAGGCGGCCGCCTTCATGGCCTCGGTCCACGGGCGGCTGACCGGCAAACCGGCGGCCTGTCTGGCCACTCTGGGGCCCGGCGCAACGAACCTGGTGACCGGTGTCGCCGACGCCACGCTGGACCTTGTGCCACTCATCGCGATCACGGGTCAGGGCGGGCGCGACCGTATCGCACTAGGCCGGAATTCGCACCAGATCATCGACCTCGACCGTCTTTTCGAACCGGTCACCAAACTGTCGCGGACACTGCGCCGCGCCGACGAGATCGCCGGAGCCGTGGCCGAGGCCGTGCGCGTCGCGACATGCCCGCGCCCCGGCGCGGTTCACCTGTCGATGCCCGAAGATCTTGCGGGCCAACCGGCCGGCGATGCCCCTGCCCCGAAACCGGTCGCGCCCGCCCATATTCCGTATCCCAACCCCAAAGCGCTGGCCGAGGCCGTCGATAGGATGGCGCGGGCCGAACGCCCCATGATCCTTGTGGGGGCCGGGGTCGGGCGTGCCAGGACGGACGCAGATGCGAGCGCCGCGTTTCGCGACTTTGCCCAACGCACCGGCTACCCGGTCGCCACTAGCTTCATGGCAAAGGGCGCCATGGAACCGGACGCCACGCAACACCTCGGGGCCTTCGGACTTCCTGTAGAAGATCACGTGGACCGCGCCATCGCGCAATCGGACCTGATCCTCGCCGTTGGTCTTGATCCGGTCGAATATCCTGTAGCCAAACTCACCGATGATGGCCGCATTCCCGTGGTCAATGTCGTGGAATGCGCTCTGCCCCACGACCTGGGATGGGACGTCTGCGTGGATGTGATCGGCGACATGGCGGCCACGCTGACCGCACTCGGCAAGGCGGCGGAGCCTATGCCCGAGCTTTGGGACGCGGCCAAGGCTGCACGCGCGGCGTGGATCGGCGATGTTAACCACGGCCACACCGAACGCGACGCATCGCCGCCGCCCGACACAGCGCTGGTCGCGGCCCTCAACGACACGTTGCGCCCCGGCGACGTGCTTTTGTCGGGGGTCGGCACCCATAAATTGTCGCTCGCGCGCAATCTGCTGCCGCAACGCCCCGGTCAGGTGGTGATCGCAAACGGACTTGCCGGCATGGGTCTCGCCCTTCCCGGGGCCATCGCCGCCGCCCGCTTGGGGCGCTACGACCGCGTTTTGGCCGTCTGCGGCGATGGTGACGTGATGATGAATGTGCAGGATATGGAGACCGCGACGCGCCTCGACCTGCCCCTGACGGTGATTGTCTGGGTCGATGGCGGCTATGGCCTGATTGAAGACAAGCAAGAAGCCGACACCGGAACGCGCCCCGAATTGCGCTTTGCGGGCACCGACTGGGCGCAATTGGCCGCAGCTTTCGGATGGAGCCATATCGCCTGCCGAACCGCACGTGACCTTTGCGATGTCCTGCAATCGGACGCGGCCGATGCGCGGCAGCTCATCAGCGTGCCTGTGACCTATGACGGGACGCTCGCCTGAGAATGTCGGGAACAATTGGCGCGGTGCCACGTTAGTTGGGTGAGACGCCACGGGGCGATCACAGTGAACGGCTGTGCCCGTGAGAGCCAAGACCGACCCACCGAACGAAGGCTGCGCGATATCGCACCGCCAAGCCACACCTTTTTGAAAGGAGACCGCCATGAACCGCGACCAAATCGAAGGCAAATGGACCGAAATCAAAGGCAAGCTGCAGTCGAGCTACGGTGATCTGACCGACGACGAATTGCAGGAAGCCAAAGGCGACCGCGAGCAGCTTGAAGGCAAGCTGCAGCAGAAATACGGCAAAACCAAAGACGAAGCGCGTGCCGAGATGGACAAGATCTTCGCCTCGCTCTGAGCGAAATTGCCACCGAGATCGAAAAAGCGCCATCCCATCGATTGGGGTGGCGCTTTTTTTGTGCCCGATGGAAAGACCTCGCCACGCATTGCATGACCGCGCCGACACATGCGGGCGTCAGACGGGACGGCACAGATGTCGATATCATATCAAGGGGGCAAGTGG
>CAZPJO010000022.1:15879-16260 GCA_964586895.1 uncultured Roseicyclus sp. | reverse complement strand
GGTAAGGGACGTCGACACCGGCGCGGCGCTTCAGGCAGCACTTGATAGCGGCAAAGGCACCGTGATGATCGTCAAATGCGACAGCGGCAATGCCAAGAACCCGGTGATTACGATGGACCCCGTCGTCATCCGCGATCGGTTCATGAAAGCCGTGGCCAGCAGATATGGCCCCGGCGATCCATTCCAGCGCGGACGCGCGGCGCATCGCAAAGCGGCGTCTGCCCTGGATGGTGTTCGACTATATCGACGGCACGGCCGGCGCCGGGGAGGCCGGGGCCGCCCGCAACCGCGCCGCCTTCGATGCGCTGACGCTGCGCCCGCGCATCCTGCGCGATGTCAGTGAACGCGACCTGTCGGCGGAGGTTTTCGGCAAACCCACCA
>CAZPJO010000022.1:0-15869 GCA_964586895.1 uncultured Roseicyclus sp. | reverse complement strand
GCCCACCAAGGCCCCCTTCGGAATCGGCCCGATGGGCATGTGCAACCTGTCCGGGCCCGGTGCGGACATGATGCTGGCGCGTCTTGCAGCCCGCGAAGAGGTGCCGCTTGGGGTGTCAACCGTGGCCTCCACGCCGCTGGAAGCCCTTATAGAAGAAGCGCAGGGCAACGCCTGGTTCCAGCTTTACTTTACCGGCGACGGGACCGAGACCTTCAAGCTTGTCGACCGTGCGAAAGCCGCCGGATATCAGACGCTTGTCCTGACCGTCGATGTGCCCGAGGTCGGCCGCCGCCCGCGGGAATTGCGGCACGGCTTTACCATGCCGTTCAAGATCGGGCCGTGGCAATTTCTTGATTTCGCCCTGCATCCGCGCTGGTCCATTGCATCGCTTCTGGCGGGCAAGCCCGACATGGCCAATTTCCAGATGGACGGTTTCGCCTTTGACCGCACGGCCAGTCGGGCCAAGGCGGATTGGTCCACGCTGGCCCGCCTGCGCGCCGCCTGGCCGGGCAATCTTGTGGTCAAAGGCGTGCTCGACGCCGAAGATGCCACCCGCCTGAAGTCCGAGGGTGTCGATGCGATTCAGGTGTCGAGCCATGGCGCGCGGCGATTGGAAAGCGCGCCCGCCCCGATCACCGCCCTGCCCGCAATCCGACAGGCCGTCGGCCCCGAGTATCCGCTGTTCTTCGACACCGGCCTGCGCGGCGGCGAAGATGTGGTGAAGACCTATGCGCAGGGCGCGACGTTCACGTTCCTTGGCCGGATTCTGCAATTCGCCATCGCGGCGGGAGGTGAGGAGGGGTTGGCGCAGCTTTGGTCGATCCTGAAATCCGAGACCAGCATCACGCTGGCGCAGATCGGGGCGACCGGACTCCCACCGGAGGTGTAAACCCATTGGCAACCGGCGCGGGTTGCGACAGGAAGGACCTGTGACCTGCTGCGGGGCCTGCCGATTTGAACACCTACACGCGATATGCCGTTTTTGTTGTTCCCACGGGCGCTTTCTACGATGCAGGCGCGGAGTGGCTTGGATGGGATAGCGTTTCGGGGCAAACGCTTCCGCACCCTTTGGTGCCCGGCCTGCCAGTTTCATCCGATGCGCTGACTGAAAAGCCCCGTAAATACGGGCTACACGGCACGATCAAAGCGCCTTTCGCGCTCGCCCCCGGCGAGAGCGAAGCCGCCCTGCGCGCCGCTTGCCGCAGCTTTTGCGCGCGCCAGCCTCTGGTGCGCTTGCCCGGCCTCAAGATCACCCGACTGGGCCGGTTCGTGGCCGCCATCCCCACCGCACCATCCCCGGAACTCAGCACGCTCGCCGCCGCGGCCGTCGAAGCGCTCGACCCGTTCCGCGCCCCGTTCACAGACGCCGAAATCGCCCGCCGCAGGACGTCGCGCCTCACCGCTGCGCAGGGCACGCTTTTGCTGCGCTGGGGCTATCCTTATGTGATGGAGGAGTTCCGCTTTCACCTGACGCTGACCGGTCGAACGCCGGATTCAGACAAGGTGCACGCCGCGCTGACGGCTCATTTCACCTCAAACCTGCCCGCCCCGTTTGACATCGCGGACTTGGCGTTGATGGGCGAAGACGGCGCAGGCCGGTTTCACATGTTGGACCGCTACGTCCTGTCCGGGAAAAGCGGTTAAACGCCCCAATCCGAGACGTTGCGGTTTTCGTTGTCGGGGATCGGGGGGACCATGCCGAATAGCTTGTAGGACAAAAGCCGGGCCTTGCGGGCGATCTCGGTATTGGCCCGCATGTAGTTCAGCGAGTTGTAATCGAAGATCGACTGCGCCGGAATCACGCCAAGGGTCTTGGGCATATTGTTGACCGAAAAGGCGGTCATCGTGCTGTCGCGCCAATCAAGCGTCTCGTCGATGTCGATGATGGCCAGATCCTGCCAGGGATGCGCGGCCTCGTCCCACACGACCATGTTGTTGAAGACCTCCGGGTCTTCGCCCTCGGCTGCAGGGTGGGTCTGGATCTGCATCAGGTAGCGGGCGCCTTCGCGGGCAACGCGGTCTTCGTATTCGTGCTTGAGGTAATTGCGACCGCGTGTCTCATGCGGAAGGATGCGTTGATTGCATTGGTCCCAGGCGCTGGGGTTCGGGTCGATCCCGGTCTCGGGCGCACCATCGGCGGGCATCACGCGGTACTTGGCATAACGTTTCAGCCCATCGCGCCCGACGTAAAGGAATGGCGTTTTGCAGTAGTAGCGCAGGTTGTGGAACGAGCTGGCATGCCGACGCCCGGCTTCCATGCTGCCCTTCAGGCCATCGGGATAGCGGCGGTTGAAGTTGCGATATTCGATCCCGTATTTTTCGCGCCGCATCTTGGCGAATTTCAGGAAACTGACCGCCGACCAGAACAGGCTTGTCTGACCGGTGTTCATTTCGATATCGAACGGGCTTTCAAACTCCGTATCCGCGAACTTGATCGACATGGACCGGATGCAATTCATCGCATCATCGAGGAACGTGGCCGAGGCATGGCGGATGCGCACATCGAACACACGCCCCGGCTCGAAAAACTCATGTTCGGGAAAGCTCGGGTCATCAACGATGCGCACCGTTCCGGTGGCCGCGATGCCGTTGTCGTGGCTCATGCGTTTGCGGTTCGGCAGGCACAAAAACAGCGCAAGCATCAGGCCGAACGCCTTGCAGTAAAGCCAAAGGACGCTCTTGTCGAAGGCGCGGCGGAGCCAGTAGGACATCATCTGGCCGATGGAAACATTGGCTTTTGTGGTCAAATGTTCGTCCTCGATTCAATGGAGTCGATATCGACACCGAGAGCTTTGAACGCATCACGTTTTTCTTCCAGGAACCGCGCGAAGGTGGGGTTCACATCGTTTTCCTCGTTCACGGTGATGAAACCGTATTCGGTGCGCGACAGAAGGTTGGTGAACCACAGCATCTGCGTGGAGCGCACGAGGTCGGGCGCGATGTCGTAATCGGTCTCGGGCGCCATGATGCCGCGCGGCTTGTCGCCAAACCGCAATCCACCGCAGGAATACAGGATCTCGCCCAGATCGTCGTATTGATGCTCGTTGATCCAGGTGTGCATGAAGGTGGCGACCATGATCGCGTATTTGCAGGCATCTTTGAGGTTGTCCCAATCCTCCGGCGCGGCCTGATCGAAGCTTTCGGCAGAGGTGATCCGCGACAGGGCGCGGGTTTGACCGTCGATGATCGGACGCTCGCTCGTCGGATCGAAACTGTATTGGCCACAATAATAATCGAACCGCTTGGCGGCCAGATTGCGCCAATTCTCGCCCTCGGGCGGGGCGTCGCCGGGTGCGGTGAACGCCAGCGGCACGGCATGGGTCACAAGGTCTTCGGAGAAACGATAGATCTCGTACCAATGGGTTTTGATCTCGTCGCCGCGACGGTCGAAAAAATCATCGACATAGGCGCAGACAACCTCCCAAAACAACGTCTCGGCGCGGGCGTAGTTGTGCGCAGGGCTCAGGATCTCGCGCGGTTTCCAGCCCTTCCAATCCTGCATGCCCATGATGTCGCGCGTGCGTTGGTTGAGCCCCTCTTCGCTCAGCGCCGTGGCCGATTGGATATAGCCCCCGATCAGCTTGGCATCGGCGGTATGGTTGATCAGCGACACCTCCTTGAGATGCGGCATCAGAAGGGCTGCGACAGGGTTCAGCTTGAGGTTGCGATAACACGGCACGGCGAATTGTTCGGCGTTGAGGTGCGTGCCTGCGAAATGCTCTTCCACCTCGGTGTTGAACGCGCCACTCACACGCGCCACCCGCTTGGCATAGGTCCAGTTTGGCTCATCCGCGGGCGTGTAGACGCGGGTCTGCCACGGGTCGGTGTCCTGCGCCGACAGCCTACCCGTCAGGTGGATTTCCAGCGGTTCCGGCAGGCCGTTGCGCTTGATGCGGAACGCGATATCGACATGGGGCAGCGCGTAGATCTCGTTGTGATCGTACCAGCAGGCCCCGAAATACCGCATCCAGTAATGGCCCTTGCGGTTGGCGTCAGGTTCGAAATAGCCGCGGTTCATGCCGTTCATCATCCGCTCGCCGAACCAATCGTCCCCGCGCGTGTAGCCGGGCAGCTTGCGTTCGATGGCGGTGGTCAGGTTCACCGGATAATCGGCCTGGATCTGCGGGATGGTGAGGGTGCCGGGGTCGAATTCGATCTGGTCGAGATGCTTGATCTTGGTCAATTCGATCGGAATGACCTGCGAGATCAGGGCGTCGATGCGCCCTTCGCTATAGGCCTCGGGCGCGTGGGTGGTGGTGTCGACATGGGCGCGCGGCGTGAAGGCGCCCTCGCGGTAGCGCCAGAAATCCAGCCGCAGTGTCCGCAGGTCGTAATCCATCCCGATCAGGTCGGAGGGTTTGATCGGCATCCGCTTCCACACGTCGAAATGGAAATGCGGGTCGTTTTCCTTGAAATAGACGCGGGTGGTGGTGTGAACCTCGAAATAGGTGCGCCGCATCATCAGGGCGCGCGCCTGTCGCAGATCGAAGGGCAGGCGGAATTGGCCGTCGCGGTCGGTGCGGGTCTGGCCAAGCTTGCGCCAGCCCCCCAGCCACGTTCGGCCCCAGAATTCCAGATGCAGGTGATGGATCGGCGCGCCCTGCCCCCGATCACCGGCGAACACCACGCGGCCCGCAAGGTGGCTGTCGACGCGGTCGCACCAGATCTTGTCGCGGCGCGGGAACAGCTCCGCAAGAAACCGTTTCACACCACGCCGGAACGCCTTCCACTTCTCGAAAGCCCATTCCACCAGAATGGTGATCGGGTTCGAGATGATCTTGGACCGCCCGACCTCCAGATGATTGATCGAGCGCATGCGCGGGGTGAAGAAGCTATCGTCGTAATTGTAGACGACCGTCGTTTCGCGCTTGGCCTCTTCGATGATCTCGCGGATCGCGGCGTCATCGGCGGGCGCCGCACCGGGCGTCAGGTCTGCCTCGGCCAGCGTGTTCTCAACATTCATCACGTCTCTCCCGTCGGCGGCGTCTTTTCAAATCGGTCTACAAAATACATCGGAATGCGCCCTTTGCCTTTGGCGGCAAGCTCACCCCGGTCTGAAAAATCGAATTTGTGCCGCACCAGATCGCGGGTCGCCTGGGACACGTTGACCTGTCCCACCTCTCCGGCGGTTTCCATGCGTGCAGCGGTGTTAACGGTGTCTCCCCACAGATCGTATTGAAATTTCTTCAATCCGACAATGCCGGCGACCACCGGGCCGGTGTGCACGCCCACCCGCAAACCCATCCCATACCCCTCGCCCGAGGCGATGCGCGCCGCCATGAAGTCGCGGATATCGAGGGCTGCGTTGATCACATCCTCGGCGTGGGTCGAATTGGGCACCGGCAGCCCGCCGACAGCCATGAACGCATCCCCGATGGTCTTGATCTTTTCGATCCGGCGCTTTTCGCAGATCAGGTCGAAGGCCTTGAAACAGGCGTCGATCTCGCGCACCAGCTCATCGGGCTCCAGACGCGCGGCCAGATCGGTGAAGCCCTCGAAATCCGTCATCAGGACGGTCACGCGATCATAATGGCGCGCCTCGGCGCGACCGTTGGCCTTGAGCTCTTTCGCGGTTTCGGATGGCAGAATATTCAACAGCAATTCGTCAGTCTTCTGCTGTTCCAGCGCCAGTTCCGCGGTGCGTTCGCTGACCTTCTGTTCGAGTTGGGTGTAGAGCGTGGCATTGTCGATGGAGACCGCGATCTGTCCCGACAACAGCGTCAGAAGATCCACCCGATCGCGCGTGAACGCCCCGGCGGCGAGGTTGTTTTCAAGGTAGAGCACGCCCACCCTTTTGCCCTGATTGTGGATCGGCACCGCAAGGATCGACTTCGGCTGGTATTGCGTGAAATAGCCCTGACCGCGCAGGCGCGCGTCGCTGGCTGCATCGGTGATCACCACCGGCTCGCCGGTGCGGTGGACGAATTGCGCGATCGGCACCGACAGCGGCGCCTGATCATCAAGCGGCGTGCCTTGCATCACCTCGATCTCGGCCCCGCCCGCATCGCCGCTGGCCTGAATGCACAGACTGTCTTCTCCGTCCTGGGACAGGAGCAGAAAGCCCCGTTGCGCGCCTGCGTTTTCAAGGACCAGCCGCATCAGAACGGACAAAAGCGCCGAGAACTGCACCTGTGACGAGATCGTGGTGGAGGCCTTGAGAACCGTCGCGATATCAAGCGCCGCGCCATCAATCCGGTCGGTGTCCGCGCTCAGGTCGGAAGCCGCCATGGAACGATTCTTGGACAAGTATTTCGGGAACGCATCGGCCAGATCTCGCAGCTTCGCGCCCGCACCCCATTCGCGATAGGTCGTATAGGCGGCCTTGAGGTGAAATTCGGCCAAAACGGGGCGCCCGCTGGCCGCATAAAAACGGCCCGCCAATTCAAAGGCCAGCGCCTGTTCATGGATGTAATCATGGGCTGATGCGCCCGCGATGGCGCGATCATAAGCCAATCGCGCGGCGTTGTTGCGCCCGTGGATGCGGGCCCATTCCGCGGCGCAGAGGTCGTATTTGTGGGCGTAGTTTTCCGGCGCGAAACGCGACCAGCGCTTCAGCTTGGCGATGTCGTGGCGCGCGCGCGCAAGAGGGCCAAGACGCGCGCGCCCCGACGTGCCCTCGGACAGCGCCATCAGGCTGAGCGCTTCGTAGAAATGATGGTTCGGGACCTCGAACTTGGCCAGAACCGCATCCAGCAATTTCCGCGAGGCCGCCGCATCCCTTGCCGCATCTTCGAAGCGCCGGAAATACGTGTTCAGGATCAGCTTGTTGAAATGGATGAAAAAGGTGCCGGTCTTGTCACTGCGCTCGGTGTTCTGGGCCAGCATGACGTCTTCGTCGTAAGCCTCCCCAATCAGGCGAACGGGATCTTTCGAGCGGCCCATGAAGTTCTGCATCGCCTGCAGAAACACCTGATTGTAGTTGAAGTTCGTCTCTTGTTTGAACTGCTGGTAAAGCTTGCTGTAGGCGGCGGTTTCCTCGGCGATCCGGGCCAGCGGACGACCGCAGAGATAGGCCTGAATGCAGTAGATATTCGTGTTCACGCAGGCAAATTCGATCAGGCCGGTTTCCATGCCGATCTGGAACGATTGCTGCAACGGGCGCAGCGTCTCGCGCACGTGCTGGTTCCAGTGAAAGATCAAAGCGTAAGGCGTGACGTAGATCTGCGCCTTCCATTCCTTGGCGTTGAGCTTTTCAAGCAGGTCAAGCGCCAGGTGCCCGTAGCGTTCGCCGGTCCGCATCGCCCCCAACACACCGCACATCAGCACGCCATAAGCCCCATAGGCAAAGCACGAGACGGGATGATTTCCATACCGCAGCGACAAGCGCATCATGCGAAACACCAGAAGTGGGACCAGGTTCGGACGCCCCCAATAGACCGAAGACATGATGTCGGCGATGATCCGCATCACCGCGCTTTTGCGCGGGTCGGTCATCAGCGGGAGCGCCATCAGGTCATCGTTGCTGCGCCCCCGCAGGGCGAAAGACGTGGTGCTCAGATCACGGATGACATGGCCGAAATGCGGGGATTTTGGAAACGTCTCGCCGAGGTTCGCCAACAATTCCAGCCCCGTTTCGATCGCATCATCGAACCGGTTTTCGGCCTTGTAGGCGAGGATGCGGATTTCATGGGGTTTGACCTGTTCGAGGATGTCCTTGGAGCGGGCGACAACCTCGCGGAACCAGCCGTCCATCCGATCGAAATCCCCGCTCAGATACGCCGCCTCGGTGGCTTCGGTATGCAGCGCCAGCGTCAGGTCATAGGTGTCGGCCCAAGGCGCGTCACCCGGCCCGACAAGCGCGATCCCCGTCGAGAGATAATCCAACGCCGTCGGAAACGCCGCGTTCAACTTCGCCCGCCGCCCCGCATCGAGGTTAAGACGCGCAAGCGTCAGACGTTCCTCCGGGGTGGTCAGCAGATCCTGCGCAAGGTTCAACTGATTGGCGATTTCGAAGATCCGCGCGGGGTCGTCTTCGCGGGCGTCATGATCCTGCAGGACGCGACCGATACGCAGATGAATGCGCTGTTTGGTGGCCTCGTCGATCAGGGCGTAGACCGCTTGCTGAATACGGTCATGGCTGAACTTGTACTGCGTCCCCCCCAACGGCAGGATCAGGCCATTGGCCAGCGCCGGTTTGAGATGCGCAGTCAGGTCATCGACCGTTTCCCCACTGACCCAACTCAGCGTTTGAAGATCAAAGCTGTTGCCCAGACAAGACGCCAGATGCAGCCGATCCTGCGTGGCCTCGCCCAACCGGCGCACCTTGGCCGCCATTAGATCCACGGCGGTATCGGCGATGGATTTCTGCGCGATCTTCTCCGCATCCCAACGCCAGGACTTGGCGTCGAAATCGAACGTCAAAAGCCCCTCTTCGGCAAAGGATGTCATGAATTCGCGCGCGAAAAACGCGTTGCCCTGCGTCTTGTCGAATACCAGCTGCGCCAGCGGGGACACATCGCCGATGGGCGCATGCAGCGCGTCCGACAGCATCTGCGTCACCGACGCCTTGGACAGCGCTTTGACGGTGATCCGATCCGGGCTCAGGCCGGTCTCGACCACCTCGTCCACCATGCGGATAAAGGCATGGGTGGGATCGACCTCGTTGTCGCGATAGGCGCAGATCAGCATCAGGTGACCGCCATCGGGGTCGGTGATCAGGGCCTGCAAAAGCGCAAGCGACGCGCTGTCGGCCCATTGCAGGTCGTCGATGAACACAACCAGCGGATGATCGGCGCGGCACAGGACACGCACGAATTTGCGGAACACGTAGATGCCGCGGTTCTGCGCCTCGGCACCGCCCACATCCGGGATCTCGGGTTGCGCTCCGATCAGGTGTTCGAGGTTGGGCAGAAGATTGGTCAACACCCGCCCCTCTGCGCCCAGGGCTTCGCGCATCCGATCACGCAAAGGGGCAAGGTCGCCCTCCGGTTCGCTCAGCAGCGTATCGATCAACTGCGTGAACGCGTCCAGCACGGCGAAATAGGGTGTCGCGCGCTGCAATTGGTCAAACTTCCCGGCGCAGAAATAGCCCGCGCGCGCGGTGATCGGGCGGTGCACCTCATGGACCAAGGCGGTCTTGCCGGTGCCCGACGATCCTCCGACAAGCACCAATCCGCGCGCGCCCTCGGCGCTGCGTTCAAACGCGGCCAGCAGGCGGTCAACCTCGGCCTCGCGCCCATAGAGCTTCTGTGGAAGGCGGAACGTGGCCGAAAAATCCTCCGCCCCCAACTCGAACGCTGGCGCGTCTCGCCCGTCACGTTCAAAAGCCGCAAGGCACCGCTTAAGATCGGCATGCAAACCGCGCGCCGATTGGTACCGCGCATCGGCGTTCTTGTTGAGAAGCTTTGCCACGATATCCGACAACGCGCCCGGCACCTGCCGGTTCAACTCGTGCAACGGGCGGGGGACCTGCGCCAGATGCGCGTGGATCAATTCCAACGTATCGCGCCCGGCAAAGGGCGGCACGCCGGCCAGCATCTCATAGAGCGTCACTCCCAGCGAATAGAGGTCGCTTCGATGATCGACGACGCGGTTCATGCGACCAGTCTGCTCGGGCGAGACATAGGCCAGCGTGCCGTGGATCTGCCCCGGATTGCCGACATAGGGCTGCTTGAGGTTGAGGTTCGTGGCATTTCCGAAATCGATCAGCGACACATGCCGATCCTGCAAATCCACGATCAGGTTCTGCGGCGTGACATCCTTGTGGATGATGTTGCGCGCATGGATCTTTGCCAATGCATCGGCCGCCGAGATCGCGATATGCAGCGCGTCGGCGATATCGTCCTGCTTGCCCTTGAACGCGTCATCCAACGGCTCTCCGGGGACCCATTCCAGGATCATCGCGTGCCGGTTGTTTTCGCGTGTCTTGTCAAGAACCCGGCGCGTGCCCTCGGGCGACAATTCCGTCAGGATATCGTATTCGTTGTAGAACTGCGCGATGTCATCGGGGGTCGGGAATTCGTAGTTCAGGACCTTGACGGCATGCTCCGGCCCCGCCCCGGCGCTGCGGCGAAAGACTTTGGATTTCGGAGAATCGTGGATCAGGCGATCGGGCATGTGTCATAGTCTCGACCGGCCTTGGCGCGCCGGTCTCTCCGTGTCTCGTGGTGTTCGGGCCGCTTGCGCAGCCCGCGAGGGTCGTCCGGCCAGATCTTCATCGCGCGCGGCGCGGCTGCAAATCATACCCCTATGAACTCGTAAACGTCTGGCCTGCATCGAAATCTTGGCACGATCCCCGCGCAACAGGCGAGCATAAAGGGCACCGACATCCCGATCAGCGCATGATTTTAACCAAATCGTGGTTTTCCTGCTTGGTCCGCCGCACGGCCCGCCTGCGCTGGCCGGGGCCGCGCCGCAAAGAAGCGTGCCGTTTCATTCGGGGCATGTCTGGTATTTCAAAACGTTCCGTGCCAGCCTCCGCGCGAGGGTGGCGAACGACCGCCCGTTCCAATGGGAGGACCTACAATGACATTCACACGTCGCGTGATGATGACAGCGGCTGCCGCAATGGTGGCTTTCGCGGGCACGGCCCAAGCCGATGGGCACCAGATGCTCGAAGACTTGCATTTCCTGATCCCCGGTGGCGCTGGTGGCGGTTGGGACGGCACCGCGCGGGGCACGGGCGAGGCGCTGACCGAAGCGGGCATCGTGGGCTCGGCGTCTTATGAAAACATGTCCGGCGGTGGCGGCGGTGTGGCGATTGCCCACATGATCGAAAACGCCGACAGCATGGGCAATACGGTGATGGTGAATTCCACGCCCATCGTGATCCGCTCGCTCACGGGTGTGTTTCCGCAAAGCTTCCGTGACCTGACGCTGGTTGCAGGCACCATCGGTGACTACGCCGCTTTGGTGGTGCAGGCCGACAGCCCGATCACCTCGATGGAAGATCTGCTGACCACGTTCCAGGCCGATGCCTCAAGCTTTGCTATCGGCGGCGGGTCCGTGCCCGGCGGCATGGACCATCTTGTGGCGGCGATGGCGATGGAGGCGGCCGGCGAGGACCCCACCGGGTTCAACTACATCCCCTATGACGCGGGCGGCGCGGCCATGGCGGGCCTGCTTTCGGGCGAGATCCAGGCGCTGTCCACCGGCTTCTCCGAAGCGGTCGCGCTGGCCGAACAGGGCGAGGTCCGCATCCTCGGCGTCACCGCGCCCGAGCGTGTCGATGCCTTCGCCGATGCGCCCACGATGATGGAGCAGGGCCTTGAGGTCGAATTCGTCAACTGGCGCGGCTTCTTCGCGGCACCGGGCCTGGACGAGGCGCAGGTCGACGCCATGCGCGGCGCCATCGCGGCGATGTACGACACGCCGGAATGGGAAGCGGTCCGCGCGCGCAACGGTTGGGTCAACATCCACAACCCCGGCGCGGATTTCGAAGCTTTCCTCGAAGCGCAGGAAGAGCAGATCGGTGATCTGATGCGCACTCTAGGGTTCCTTTAACCCCTGGAGTTCTGATGCCGACAGGGGTTTTTTGTACGAACAAAAACCTCCCGAAAGGCGATGCGAGGAACCAACACTGGGCGCGGCGGCCTCGTCTCCGCCGCGCCTCACACACCTCCGCACCCCCCGCAAAGCGCAGGAAGAGCAGATCGGTGATCTAATGAGAACTCTAGGGTTCCTCTAAGGAACGAAGAGGAGCCCGTTGGCCGATAAGGGGTTTTCCGCAACGCGGGAAACCTCCTGAAAGGCCGGGTTTCTTGTTGAGACAACAGGCGCGGCGGCCTCACCCCCGCCGCGCCTCACACACCTCCGCACCCCCCGCAAAGAGAGGTCCCCATGGCGCTGGATCGCTGGATCGCGCTGGTCTTCGTGGCACTATGTGTGCTCTACGGCTACGCCGCCTTCTTCACCATGGACCAGTTGCTGCCGCCGTTCATGCAGCGCAACCCGGTCTGGCCCTCCACCTTCCCCAAGATCCTCAGCATCGCGGGCATCATCGTGGGTCTTGTCGTCTTGCTGGGTCTCGAAAAAGGGTCTGGCGCCAAGGAGCCTTCGGCGACCGACATAAACTACCGCAAGCTGGGGCAGTACCATATCGGACAGGCGCTGGGGCTTCTGGCGCTGATGGTCGGCTATGCCTTGTGCCTGCGCCCAATCGGCTTCATCGCGGCGACGATCCTGTTCCTGACGCTTGGGGCCACGATCCTGGGCGAGCGCAAATTCTACATCCTGATCCCCGTCGCGGCGGTCGCGACTTTCGTGGTCTGGTATCTGGTCCAGCAGGTTCTGGGCATCTTCCTGCGCCCATGGCCCTTCTTCATGGGCAATTGAGGAGGCACCGGCATGCTTGAAGGACTAATGATTGGCCTCTCGACGGCGATCAACCCGTTCAACCTGATGATGGTGGTCTTCGGCTGCATGATCGGCACCTTCATCGGCATGCTGCCCGGCCTGGGGCCGATGTCGATCATCGCCATCATGATCCCGATCGCGATCACCCTTGGCGACCCCACCGCCGCGCTTATCCTGCTGGCCGGGGTCTACTACGGCGCAATTTTCGGCGGCTCCACCTCCTCGATCCTTCTGAACGCTCCGGGGGTCGCGGGCACGGTTGCCACGTCCTTCGATGGCTACCCGATGGCGCAGAAGGGCATGGCGGGCAAGGCGCTGACCATTGCCGCGATCTCAAGCTTTGCGGGCGGCACGATCGGCGCGATCCTTCTGATGATCTTCGCGCCCATGTTGTCGTCCGTAGCACTCCTGTTCCACTCGGCCGAATATTTCGCGCTGATGGTGGTGGGGCTCTCGGCCATCGCCGCCTTCGCGGGCACGGGACAGGTCGGCAAGGCGCTGATGATGACGCTTCTGGGCCTGATCATGGCGACCGTTGGCGAAGGCGCCTTGTTCAACATGCCGCGTTTCACGATGGGGCTGATCGACCTGCAATCGGGCTTTTCCTTCATTACGCTGGCGATGGCGATGTTTGCCCTGCCCGAGGCGATCTTCCTGGTGATGAACCCGGCCCGCTCGGCTCAGGGCGACTCGGACGCGTCTGGCGGCAAGATCACCGGCCTGCGCATCACCCGCTCCGAGGCGCGCTCCATCGCGCCCGTGATCGGACGGCAATCGGTGCAGGGCTTCTTTATCGGCGTCCTGCCCGGGGCAGGGGCCACCATCGCATCCTTCCTAGGCTACGCGGTGGAACGCAACATCGCCCCCAAGGCGGAGCAGGAGGAATTCGGCAAGGGCTCCATCAAGGGCCTCTCCGCGCCCGAAACCGCCAACAACGCCGCCTGCACAGGATCGTTCGTGCCGCTTTTGACGCTCGGCATCCCCGGCTCGGGCACCACGGCGATCCTTCTGGGCGCGCTGATTGCGCTCAACGTGACGCCGGGTCCGCGCCTGATGACCGACGAGCCTCAGGTGTTCTGGGCCGTGATCATCTCGATGTATATCGGCAATCTGGTGCTGCTGATCCTGAACCTGCCCCTGATCCCGTATATCGCGAAAATCCTCGCGATTCCACGCAACTACCTGATCCCTTTCATTTTGTTCTTCACGCTGATGGGGGCCTATATCGGGCAAAACAACGCGACCGAGTTGCTGATCCTCGTGGGCTTCGGCGTTGTTGCCACCATCCTGCGCTTTGCCGATTACCCCCTCGCACCGCTTCTGATCGGGTTCATCCTCGGCACGTTGCTGGAGGACAATTTCTCACGCTCCATGCAGCTTTACGGTGGGCTCGACTTCATCCTCGAACGTCCCATGACCCTTGGCCTGCTGGTGCTGGCGGCGATCCTGGTGCTGCTGCCGAGCTACCGGGCGATGCGGGCCCGCAAACGCGCCCAAGGCGTGGCGGATGGTGACTGAACCCACACCCGCTCCTGCGCCGCTCGCCGGGGTGCGTGTCCTCGACCTGACCAACGTGCTGGCCGGGCCCTTCGCTTGCCACCAACTGGCCCATCTTGGTGCCGAGGTCATCAAGGTCGAGGCCCCGGGGCGTGGTGATCTCGCGCGCAATCTCGGGGCCTCGCCCGAACTCAGCGCCCGGGGCATGGGCATCTCTTTCCTCGCGCAGAACGCGGGCAAGGCCTCCGTCACGCTCAACCTGAAACATGCCTCGGGCCAGGAGGCGCTCAAGCGGCTGGTCGCGACCTCCGACGTGTTGGTCGAAAACTTCCGCCCCGGCGTCATGGCGCGCCTTGGCCTTGGCTATGACACCCTGCGCGTGACCAATCCCAACCTCATCTACTGCGCCATTTCCGGCTTTGGGCAAGACGGCCCCTGGGCGCATCAACCCGCCTATGACCAGATCATTCAGGGCGCGTCCGGAGTCATGTCGATCACCGGCGACGGCTCCACGCCGACCCGCGTGGGCTATCCCCTGTCGGACACGATCGGCGGGCTGACCGCGGCCATGGCGATCTCTGCCGCTCTGAACGCCGCGCCGCGCGGTACCTTCATCGACGTCTCCATGCTGGAGGCGACGCTGGCCACGATGGGGTGGGTCGTGTCCAACCACCTGATCGGCGGCGTCGCACCGCAGGCCCATGGCAACGAAAACCCCACCTCCGCGCCATCGGGCACGTTTCAGGCGGCGGATGCACCGCTCAACATCGCCGCCAACAAGGACGAACAATGGCAGGCGCTCGCGCCCCTCCTCGGTCGTCCCGACCTCCTCGCAGATGCGCGGTTCACGACGCGCGAGGACCGCAAGGCCAACCGCCACGCCCTGCGCGCAGAGCTCGAAAGCGTGCTGATCACCAAGCCGGCCGCCCATTGGGTGGAGCATCTCAACGCCCATGGCATTCCCGCCGGCCCCGTCCTCGGCGTGCCCGACATCCTGGCCCACCCGCAAGTCGCAAACCGTGACCTGATCGCCCGCTTCGATCCGCCGTCACTTGATCACCCCGTAGACGTTGTCACCACCGGCTTTCGCATGGATGACGCGCGCCCCGGCGTGACGCGCCCGCCGCCGGATCTGGGTCAGGACACCCACGACATCCTGCGGGATCTGGGCTATTGCGAGGAGGACATCCTGAGGATGGCCGAGGAGGGCGCGATTTGAGTGATGAGGTTTCCGACTGGTGGCGCACCAGCATCATCGACATGGAACCGGGTCGCATCGCCCTGCGCGGCACGCCTGTGCAGGAGTTGATCGGCACGAAAAGCTTTGCCGAGATGATCTGGTTTTTGGTGATGGGCCAAGAGATCACCGGCCCGCGCGCCGCCCTGTTCGAGGCCGCATTGGTCGCCGCCGTCGATCATGGCCCGCAGGCGCCGTCCATCGCCGCCGCGCGCATGGCCGCGACCTGCGGCGTGGGTCTGAACAACGCAATGGCCACAGGCCTCAACATGCTCGGCGATGTCCATGGCGGTGCCGGAGAGCAGGCGGTGGCGCTCTACCACCATGTCGAGCGCGCCGGGCCGGACGACCTCGCCGCATCGCTTGGCACCTGGCGCGCGCTCCACGGCCCGTATTTGCCCGGGTTCGGCCACCGGTTCCACACACCCACCGACCCGCGGGCGCCACGGCTGCTGCAGCTTGTAGATGAAACGGCAGAGACCGGCGCAGTGCCCGGCGCCTACGCCATGATCGGCCGCGCGATCGAGGCCCATCTGGCCCAAGAACGCGGCAAACCCGTCCCCATGAACATCGACGGCGCAACGGCGGTGATCTTTGCAGAGCTCGGCTGCCCCGCCCCACTCGCACGCGGCTTTTTCTGCCTCTCGCGCTCCGTCGGCCTCCTCGCGCATGCATGGGAGCAAACCGAACAAGGCGGCCGCAACAAGGGCCCCACGCCACCGTCACACCGCTGGACCTACGACGGTTAACGCGCGACCAGCGGCGTAATTGAACGCGAAGAAAGATGTGGGTGGCGGAGACGAAGGGATTCGAACCCTCGAGACGGTTTCCCGCCTACTCC
>CAZPJO010000021.1:0-16291 GCA_964586895.1 uncultured Roseicyclus sp. | reverse complement strand
TGAACGAACTATGCCGATTTGGTTCATATTTCGTCAACGCGAGCACGGCCCGGACGCAGAATGGGAGATAATCCGCCTAATTTCCCTGTGGAGTGTCGCCTATGAGGCGAGTCTTGCTCATGATACGCGCCCTTTGGGCGTAAATCGCTCATCTTTCAGGCGCCCCGACTTGGACAGCACGTTGAAGATATCCGGAAGGCGCGGCACGCCCTACCGAACGAACTTCTTGTACTTCACGCGCTTCGGCTCAAGTGCGTCCGGTCCCAGCCTGCGCTTTTTGTCTTCCTCGTAAGCCGAAAAGTCGCCTTCGAACCACTCGACATGGGCGTCCCCTTCGAAGGCAAGAATGTGCGTGCACAGGCGATCAAGGAAAAAGCGGTCGTGCGAGATGATAACAGCGCAGCCCGCGAAATCGCTAAGGGCGTCTTCCAAAGCCCTCAGTGTTTCGACATCGAGGTCGTTGGTCGGCTCGTCGAGCAATAGGACGTTACCACCGGATTTCAGCAGTTTGGCCATGTGGACGCGATTTCGTTCGCCGCCTGACAAAAGGCCCACCTTCTTCTGCTGATCGCCACCTTTGAAGTTGAAGGTGGAACAATAGGCGCGCGAATTGATCTGCGCATCGCCCAATTCGATGATCTCGGCTCCGCCGGTGATTTCTTCCCACACGGTCGCGTCTGGACTGAGTGCATCGCGCGATTGGTCAACATAGCTAAGGTCAACGGTGTCACCGTATTCCAGCGTACCGTCATCGGGCTGTTCCTGACCGGTGAGCATGCGGAAGAGGGTTGATTTACCCGCGCCGTTTGGGCCGATGACCCCGACGATGCCACCAGGCGGCAGCGCAAAAGTCAGATCTTCGATCAAGAGGCGGTCGCCGTAGCCCTTCTTGAGGTTCTCAACCTCGATCACCTTTGACCCAAGACGCGGGCCGTTGGGGATAACGATCTGCGCCCGGGTTAGCTTTTCACGCTCTGACTGCGCCGCGAGGTCTTCATAGGCGTTGATCCGGGCCTTCTGTTTGGCTTGCCGGGCCTTTGCACCCTGTCGGATCCACTCAAGCTCGCGTTCGAGGGTCTTCTGACGGGAGGAATCTTCGCGCGCTTCTTGTTCGAGACGTTTGGCCTTTTGCTCGAGCCAAGCGGAATAATTTCCCTCGTACGGGATGCCGCGACCGCGATCGAGTTCAAGGATCCAACCGGTGATATCGTCAAGAAAATATCGGTCGTGGGTGACGATCAAGATGGTGCCCTTGTAGTCGATCAGATGCTGTTGCAGCCATGCGATTGTTTCGGCGTCAAGGTGGTTGGTGGGTTCGTCCAGCAGCAGCATGTCAGGCGCTTCGAGCAGCAGTTTGCAAAGCGCCACACGGCGGCGTTCCCCGCCGGATAGGGTTGCGACAGGCGCATCATCTGGGGGGCAGCGGAGGGCCTCCATCGCGATGTCGATCTGGCTGTCGAGATCCCACAGATTGTTGCTGTCGATCTCAGCTTGCAGGGTGGCCATTTCGTCGGCGGTTTCATCGGAATAGTTCATGGCAAGTTCGTTGAAACGGTCGAGCTTGCCCTTTTTCTCAGCCACGCCGAGCATGACGTTCTCGCGCACAGACAGGGTTTCGTCGAGCTGGGGCTCTTGGGGCAGGTAGCCGACCTTTGCGCCCTCTGCCGACCAGGCTTCGCCGGTGAAATCGGTATCGAAGCCGGCCATGATTTTCATCAGGGTGGATTTGCCCGCACCATTGACGCCGACGACCCCAATTTTCACACCGGGCAGGAAGCTCAGCCGGATGTTTTCAAAGCACTTCTTGCCGCCGGGGTATGTCTTGGAGACCCCATCCATATGGTAGACGTATTGATAGGCTGCCATCGGTCCGCTCCGTCCTGGGAATTGCGTTTGGCCTTGCATACGCGGGCCGGGCGGGATGGGCAATCAGCCTGCGGCACGCAGATCGGCGGGCGGCGCGTGTTCGGAAGGAAGCGGGTGATGGCTACCATGTTCGACTGTCGCGATGAGGTCCGCCCGCGACATCGGTCTGGCGATGCCGAAACCCTGATGACGGAAACAGCCATGTTTGTAGAGAAACTCGGCCTGTTCGCGGGTCTCAATCCCTTCGGCGAGCGTGCCGACACCCAATGTGTGGCACAGGCGCAGGATCGATGTGGTTATGATCCGCGCGGAACGGTCACGGGTGACGTTGGCGATCAGGCTTCGGTCGAGCTTAACACCGCTGACGTTGAGTTGACTTAGATGCGCAAGGCCTGCGTAGCCAACACCAAAATCGTCAAGATAAACGGTATAGCCACGCTCGCGCAGTTCGTTGATACGGGCGGCGGCGACATTGTCGGTGGTATCGGCGCCGAAAAACGTGGTTTCGAGGACTTCGGCGACCAAACGGTCCGACGAAAGGCCAGCTGCTTTGGCTTCTTCTTCGAGACGGGTGAGGAAATCGCCATGGGCCAGGGCTTCGGACGAAGTATTGAACGCGCCCAGAATCTCATGTCCACGGCTTTGCAATTCGGCCACGAGGGACGCCGTCGCGCGTACGGCGGCAAAATCGATATCGGTCATCCGGTTGACGCGTGCTGCAAAGGGCAGAAAGCGATCGGGGGGGATGACGTCGCCATTCTTGCGGGTCCAGCGCGCGAGCGTTTCGAACGAGCGGACCTTACCGGTGCGCGCATCGAGGATCGGCTGATGCTGAAAGGTGATCGCGTCACTGTCGAGGGCCTCGGTAAACTCCTCCATCATCGCATTCTCGCGCTCCTGCCGCTCGTGCAGGTCGGCGTCGTAGCGCGCGATTGCAGGCGCGCCCGGGGCTTTTGCCTCGTAGAGGGCGAAGTCGGCCGAACGGATCAGGTCTTCGGCCGTTGTTTGTTCCCCATCGGTGAACGCCATGCCGATGGATGCGTTGCATTGAAGTGTCGTGTCAAAGACGTCGACAGGCGTTCTGATCCGATCCAGAACCGCATCGGCCAGGAATTGCAGCGCTTCGAAATCGGGCACACCGGGCAAAGCCATGATGAATTCGTCGCCCCCGATCCGGCAAGAAATGCCATCAGGTCCGGCGGTATCCTTCATGGCTTCGGCAATATGGATCAGGATCTTGTCCCCCGCAGCATGGCCATTGCTGTCGTTGATCGCCTTGAAGTGATCCAGGTCGATGTAAACCAGCCCCATCCGTCGGCGCGTTGCTTGATCGCTCGACAATGCGGCGTTGACGCGGCGCAGGAACGCCGCACGGTTCAACAAACCGGTCAACGCATCGCGATCAGCGGCCTCGGACAGGAAGGCCTGCGCCGCTTCCAGTTCCTCTTCTCGATGCACCTGCGCGGTCACATCGCGCGAGACAAGGATCACGCGGGCCGTGCCGGGCCGAGGCTCGACTTTGGCCCGGCTGATTTCGATCCAGAAGGTTTCACCGTCGCTACGCATAGCACGATGACGCTGAACCGCGGTGAACGTTTCGGCAGACGGATCGAACCGAAAGGCCGCGATCTCGGCGTCGGTTGGCCGCGACTCGGGCGGGAAACAGAATTCCTGCGGTTTGCGCCCGATGATTTCGTCAAGCTGCCGCCCCATGCTCTTACAATACGCGCCGTTGGCCCAGAGAATATGCCCCTCCATGTCCTGATAGAGGAGGCCGTCACTGGCATGCTGTGCTACGCTGCGAAAGATCGCTTCGTGCGCGCTGACGTCATCCAGGGTGCGTTTGACTTCTTCGAGGGTGGCATTCGCCCGATGCGCCGCCCTGATCTTTGCGTGCAGCAGCCAAAACGTCATCAGGAGGAGCGCGATCAACGCACCTTCGATCGCAACAAAGAGATTGAGCCAGCTTCTTGCGAAAAACTGGGCCACTGCAAAGTCGCCGAATACCATCTCAATCGTTTGCAAAGAAACCAGTCCGCCGCGTTACCGTTCACACGATTCTAAAGCCCTTGCACGAACCGAGCGTTAACGCCCAAGGCGATACTCGTAACTTTACACCGCACGTTTCATTCAAATTCAACGCAACGCTGCCGCAGCCGACTGTTCCCTCACGCGCGGAACATGCCCAACGGCGTCTGATTGACAGCCCCCCCAAGCCGCCCCATCAAGGCGCGATAATTCTGCGGAGCGCGCCAGACATGCGCCACAACTTGCCTTTTGCGATGCCCGGTCAGGTGATTGGCCTGTTTGGTGGGTCATTCGATCCGCCGCATGACGGCCATGTCCATGTCAGTCGAGAGGCGCTGAAACGCTTTGGATTGGATCGGGTTTGGTGGCTTGTGTCGCCGGGCAACCCGCTCAAGGCCCATGGCCCCGCGCCACTTGACCGGCGGATGACGGCGGCTCGGGCATTGATCCGGCACCCGAGGGTCGCGGCCACGGATATCGAAGCCCAGATCGGGACGCGCTACACTGCGGCGACGTTGGCCGCGTTGATGCGGCTCTATCCGGGGGTGCGGTTCGTTTGGCTGATGGGCGCCGATAACCTGGCGCAATTCCACCGCTGGCAACATTGGGACTGGATCATGGAGCACGTGCCGATCGGTGTGCTGGCCCGACCCGGTCAGCGTATTTCAGCCCGGACCAGCATCGCGGCGCAGCGTTACCGCGACGCGAAACTGCCCGCATCCGCGGCGCGTCTGTTGGGTCGGGCAGAGGCGCCGGCGTGGTGTTTCCTGAACGTGCCGATGCGTGACGTCTCGTCTTCGGCGATCCGGGCGCGGGGGGATTGGGGCCAAGCCTGATCATTCGGCCATAGGAAAGGCCCGTTTTCCTGCGCACGCTCAGCGCCGCGCGACCAAAAGACCCGCAAGGCCGGATGCCAGCAGGATGGCGAGGCCAAGCAGCGACATTCCGTCGGGGAGATCGCCAAAGATCACCGCACCCAGCAGCGTCGCCCAGATCAATTGGGTGTAGACAAACGGGGCCATCCGGCTGGCTTCGGCGCGGCGATAGGCGAGGATCAGAAGGAAATTTCCGGCCATGGAGCAAAACGCAGAGGCAAAGGTCAGGCCGGCCACCTCAACGCTGAGCGGTGGCAAGGCCGCGATACCGGGGACGGCCAGCACCAGTCCGCCAATGACCAGTTGCGAAAACAACAATGCACGCGGCCGCGCAAGGCCACCGATCCAGCGGCTCATCACCAGATACGCGCCATAAAAAAGCCCCGCGAGCACCGCGAACCCAAGGCCCGGCGTCATGCCAAAGCCCGGTTTCACCACAAGGATCACCCCAACAAACCCGAGGCAGACCAGGCCAAGGCGCAGGGTCGAAAACGGCTCGCGCAGAAGCCAAACAGACAGGAGCCAGGAGGCGATGGGCCCTACGAAGAAGGCACCAAAGACGTTTGCGATGGGCTCGGTCCGCAGCGCTGTCAGGATCGACACGATCCCACCGACGATCAAAAGCGCGCGCAACCAGACCCGCCAATCCGCGAAAAGGCGCGGGTTCAGGGCCGCCAAGGCAAACGGCGCGATCATCGCCGCGCCGAGGGCAAAGCGGCTCCATGCCACGAAGACCGGCGCGACGCCGGATGCGGTCAAAAGCTTGCCCGCCGCGTCGCCCGCAGGGATCAAAGCCATGGCCATCAGCATCAGGGGAAGTGCGCGAAGCGTGTCCTTGTCCATGACCGTGGCAGGTAACCTTTATGGCTCAAGGGGGAAAGGGCGCGTCTCAGGTCACAAAAACCTGTCCTTACGAGGGCTTGAGAGTGGCATGCGACGCGGGCTATCTTACCTGCAACTGCCAAACGACACGACACCATGATTTCCAGACGGATCTTTGCCAGCGGGCTTCTCGCAAGCACTGCTACAGCCGCGTGGGGCGCTGCACCGGAACGGTCGCTGAGGCCGCAGGTGCGCCCGACGGGATTCCTGATCCGTACGATCCCCGATGCCGCCGACCTGATCCGTGATGCGGGTCTTGGCGGGCGCGTTGGTTTTGCCGTGGCCGATGCCGCCACAGGCGAGATGTTGGAGGTCGTGAACCCGCTCTATCCCCTGCCCCCGGCTTCCGTTGCGAAGGCCATCACATGCGCTTATGCGCTTGATCGCGTCGGCCCCGCGCACCGGTTCCGGACCCGCGTTGTGTCGGACGGTGTTCTGGCCAACGGGCGGTTGGAGGGGGATCTATGGCTGGTGGGCTCGGGCGATCCGATTTTCGATACCGACGCGCTGGCGGCCATGTGTGCGCAACTCACCGAAATGGGTGTGCGCGAGGTGACGGGGCGGTTTCGGGTTGCGACCGGGGCACTGCCCGAGATCTGGCAGATCGACCCGGCACAGCTACCACATGTGGGGTATAACCCGGCGATTTCCGCACTAAACCTCAACTTCAATCGGGTCCATTTTGAATGGGAGCGGGTGGGAGAGGATTACACGATTTCGATGGATGCGCGCTCGGCCAACCTGCGCCCCGAGGTTCAGGTCGCCCGAATGCAGATCGCTGAGCGCACGGTGCCTGTCTACACCTATACAGATGCCGACAATCACGACGCTTGGACCGTGGCGCGTGGCGCATTGGGCGAGTCCGGGGCGCGATGGTTGCCGGTGCGCCGCCCGGCCGCCTACATGGCCGATGTGTTTAAGACGTTGATGGCCGAACAGGGGGTGCGCCTGTCAACGCCAGAATTTGCGCGTACGGCCCCCGATACGGCGCTGGTTCTCGTGGAGCATACGTCCGAAGCGCTGGACGATATCCTGCGCGGCATGATGCGGTGGTCGACCAACCTGACGGCCGAGGTGATGGGGCTGATGGCGACGCAGGCGGGTGGAACGCAACCCGGTGGGCTGACCGAATCAGGTGACGCTATGGCGCAGTGGATGACCGACCGGCTTGGCGCGCGGAACGTCCATTTCGTCGATCACTCCGGCCTTGGCGTCGGAAGCCGCATCCGGCCACAGGACATGACCCGCGCGCTGATCGCCTCCGGACCCGAAAGCCGTCTGCGCAATCTGATGAAAGACATTCCCATGCGCGATCGCGACGGCAACGTGATCCAGGATCATCCGGTCGCGGTCGTGGCCAAGACCGGGACGCTGAATTTTGTATCCGCGCTGGCCGGATATGCGCGCGCCCCGTCCGGCCGTGATCTGGCGTTCACCATCTTCTGTGCCGACCTGGACCGACGTGACGCCATTCCCGAAGATCAGCGCGAACGCCCGCAAGGCTCGCGCACCTACAATCGGGCTGCCAAACGCCTGCAACAGGCGCTCGTGGAGCGGTGGAGCACTGTCTACGCGTGAGGGCCGCGCGATACCAATTCCAACCCGTTACCTTGCGCGACCTTCCCGTCCTGACCGCGTGGCGCGACCTGCCGCATGTGGCGCGGTGGTGGGATACTGAGCCGCTTTTTGATGCCGATGATCTCACTGATCCGCGCGTGTCGATGAGCCTGGTTCTATGCGATGGAACGCCGTTCGCCTTTCAGCAGACCTATAGCGTCAAGGGTTGGGACTTTCGGCACCATTTCGACGCCTTTCCAACCCGCACCCGCGGCATTGACCAATTCATCGGACTGCCGGACTTTCTTGGGCAAGGGCACGGGCCAAGGTTCATCAAGGTAGCGCTGGCCCGGATGTTTGCGGACGGAGCGCCGGCGGTGGCGACGGATCCGCACCCAGACAATGCACGCGCGATCCGCGCCTATGAAAAGGCAGGGTTTCGTCCCCATGGGCCGGTGATGGAGACGAAATGGGGCCGCATCCTGCCGATGAGCATTTGGGCACCTTAGCGACGCATGTGGAACAATGCGTGCAGGCGCCCCTCCCGCGCGAAGGGCTCACGCGGTGTTGGCGGGGCTTGCTGCGCCATGATGCGGCGGACGAGAACAAAGGACAAAAGACCGAACAGAACACCCCCGATAGCCTGCCCGATCAACACGCCCGCCGCCCCGAACCAGATGGAAAAGAGGATCACGAAGGGGATCGTGCCAAGCGTGTGGCGACCCCAGTTCACGAGCGTTGATTGGTAGGGATGGCCGAGGTTGTTGAAGCTGGCATTGGACACGAAGATCATGCCGTTGAAGAAAAACAAAAGCGCCAGTGGACCGCAGAACAGGAACACAAGCTCGCGCGCCGTGCCCGTCGCCTCGAAAAGCGCCACGATGGGTCCGCGCAAGCCAAACAAAATGCCCGACACAACGACAACCACAATGGCGCAGAACAGCAAGGCCTCGGTATAGGCGCGGCGCACGCGGTCCTGTTTTCCGGCGCCAAAGTTCTGCCCAACGATGGGGCCAACGGCCCCGGACAGCGCAAACAGCACCCCGAAGGCCACGGGCGTCAGGCGGCCAACGATGGCCATGCCGGCGACGGCGTCCTCTCCATATTCTGCCATGGCGCGCGTGACATAGGCCTGTCCCACGGGGGTTGCCAGTTGGGTCATGATCGCGGGGGCGGCGAGTGCCAAGATAGGTGTCAGGTCGATCCGCAAATCAGGCAACGCCGGGCGGTCGAAGCCACCGTGATGACGCACGATCGGAATGATCGCCATAACGCAGATCGCGATCCGCGCGCAGACCGACGCGACGGCGGCCCCGGTGAGTTCGAGGTTCAGGCCGAAGATCAGGATCGGGTCGAGCACCGCATTCACCACACCGCCCCAGATCGTCACCATCATGGCGCGCCGCGCATCGCCGTGCGCGCGCAGGATCGCGCCGCCGACCATGCCAACCAGCAGCAAAGGCAGAGATGGCACGATAATGCGCAGGTATGAGGTAGCCAGGGGTTGGGTGGTCTCGGATGCGCCGAGAAGGCTGACGAAGGTCGGCACGTAAACCCAGACGAGCGCCGCAAAAAGCGCGCCGAAGATCACGCCGTAGGTCAGCGTCGTTCCCGCCCGCCGCCGCGCCAGCGCCTCATCCCCCGCACCGAGTGCGCGTGCCACCAAAGCGCCCGCGGCGATGGCCATGCCGATCCCGAAGGACGAGGTGAAAAACAGGATCGCACCTGCATAGCCGACGGCGGCGGCCAATTCCTCTTTCCCGAGCATCGAGATGAAGATCATGTCGACGAAATCGACCAGGAAGACGGCCATCAGCCCAAGCGAAGACGTGAGCGACATCACCGTGATGTGGCGAAAAAGGGACCCTTCGAGGAAGACGGCTTGCGATTGTGCCATGGGAAGAGCGTGGCATGGGGTGCGCCGCTCGGCCAGAGGTTTCGATTGGGATCAGCGGATTTGGCCGATCGACATTGCACCCGCAATCGTCGTCCACCAGTGACCTCCCCAGTCGGCACTATGGGATGCGGCAATTACGATGGGCGTGCGCACCATTGGACGGGTCTCCGGTATGATCAAACGTCGCCATGGTGAGACGCTCACTTTGTCGGGCCGATGTATGGCCCCCATATGAAGCCCGACTGCCCTAAAGCTTTGGCTTGACCTGCAGAAGCCGCATGACGTCCACCATCTCGGGCCCGCGTTCGCGCCCTGTCACCGCCTTGCGCAGCGGCATGAACAGGGACTTGCCTTTGCGGCCCGTGGCGTCTTTCACGGCATTGGTCCACGCGCCCCAGGTCTCCGCATCGTAGGGCGCGTCGGGAAGCATGCCAAAGGCCTGCGCGATGAAATCCCGGTCTTCATCGTCCACCAGCGGGGTCGCACCGTCTCGGAACAGGGCCCACCAATCCGCCATGTCGGCCTTGCGCGTGATGTTCGCGCGCGCAACCTCCCAGAAGGTGGGTGCGAGGTCCGAAGGCACGCCAATCGCCGCGATGTCGTCTGCGACCGACTCGAACGGCGTCTCATGCAGCACGCGCGCAGTCAGTGGCCAAAGATCCTCGACATCGAATTTCGTAGGGGCGGAGCCGAAATGCGCAAGGTCGAAGCCTTCGGCCAGCGCGTCGATGCCATCGACCAGGTCTACCGGTTGCGACGAGCCGATGCGCGCCATATGCGACAGAAGCGCCATCGGCTCCATCCCCTGTTCGCGCAAATCGCGCAGGGCAAGCGTGCCGAGACGTTTAGACAGTGCCTCCCCCTGCGGACCGGTCAGGAGCGAGTGATGCGCGAAGGCGGGGGCGGATTTGCCGAGCGCCTGCATGATCTGGATCTGGGTCGCGGTGTTGGTGACATGATCGGAGCCGCGCACAACGTGGGTGACCCCCATGTCGGTGTCGTCGACGACGGAGGCAATCGTGTAAAGCACCTGACCGTCGGCGCGGATCAGGACCGGGTCAGAGACGGACGCCGCATCGATGGACAGATCGCCGAGGATACCATCGGTCCATTCAATCCGCTCATGGTCCAGCTTGAAGCGCCAGACACCCTGCCCCCGCTCGGCACGCAGGGCGGCCTTTTCTTCGTCGGACAGGCTCAGCGCGGCGCGGTCATAGACCGGAGGCTGCCCCATGTTGAGCTGCTTCTTGCGTTTGAGATCCAGCTCGGTTGGGGTTTCCCACGCCTCGTAAAACCGGCCTTTCGCGCGCAATTCATCGGCAGCAGCGGCGTAGCGGTCGAAGCGGTCGGATTGCTTTTCAAGCTGATCCCATTCAATCCCCAACCATTCAAGATCGCGCTGGATCGCGTCGGCGAATTCCTGGGTCGACCGCTCCGGATCGGTATCATCGAGCCTCAGGATGAACCGCCCCCCTGCCTTGCGCGCAATCAGGAAGTTGAACAGCGCCGTGCGCAGGTTGCCCACATGAAGATATCCGGTGGGCGACGGAGCAAAACGGGTGACAACAGACATGGGGCGCGGCCTTTGGGGAACGAATGCGGCCCTTCCTCTTTCACGGAGCGCGCGTTTTGTCCATATCGGGGCCATGGACCATGCCCACCACACTGCCCCAAGCCTCGCGCAGCTCGAAGAGATCGCCTATGCTGCGCGCGATGCTTTGGCCGAGCCGTGGAAAAGCCCCGCCGCCGCCGTCGTGCTCCGGGTCGAAGAGGTGGCCGAGCACGCGATGTTGGCCGAATTGGGCATGGACGATCCGTTCGAATTGACCGGGTTGTATGATGGCATCCCGCTGACGCAGAAATCGGTGATGGATCAGCCCGAGGGGCCGGATCAGATCTGGTTGTTTCGGCGGGCCATTCTGGACGAATGGGTGGATCGTGGGAACGTCACGCTGGCCGAGTTGGTTGGCCACGTTCTGATCCATGAATTCGCGCATCATTTCGGTTGGTCAGACGATGATATCGCAGCCGTTGACCGGTGGTGGGAATAGGCAGCGCGGAAACCAGTTGTTAATTTCGATGCGCTAGCGGTGATCCTGTCGGGTCTCCACCGGCGCATAGTTTGAGGACGACGAATGGCCGATCCATTGCCACCACATTCGCACGGGCGCTCACTTGAGCAGCTTGTGACGTGGGTGGACGGGATTGAGCTTCCGATGTTCATCCTGATCCAGCGTCCAGACGCGCGCATTGAATTCGTACATGCCAACGCGGCCCTTGGGCTGGTAACGGGGGTTCCGGCCACTATCTTTCCGGGTCGATCCGCGCAGGAGATTTTTCCCGCCCGCATGGCGGCCCATCTGACCGCCAATTACACCGCCTGCCTGACCTGTGATGAACCGGTGTCCTATGAGGAATGCCTGATGTTCGAAGGGCGCGAGACCTGGTGGCAGACAACCCTGTCAAAACCCGAAGGCTTCGATGGGCAGGTGGTTCTTGGCATTGCCGTCACCACGACCGAGGCCAAGCAACGTGAATTCGCCGCAGCCGAGGCCGTCGCGGAAATGGCGGCGCGGTTCGACGATCTGCAATTGTTCTCGACCATGGCAGCCCATGATGCCCGCAGTCCGCTGGCCACCGTGTCGAGCTTGGTTGACCTGATCCTCGACGGTTTCGAAGATATGGGCGACGGAAAAACGGAACTGCTGCGACTTGTCTCCAACACGGTGGATGAGGCGTTGGTTCAGATTTCGGATACATTGGAGCGCAGCAGGCAATACAATGGGCAGGTGTCGCGGCCGACCCATGTCGATCTGGGTCGGCTGGCCAACGATATCGCCGCGATGGTGGACCCGGAGATGACGCTTGAATTCGACGTGCCAGAGGCCCGCGTTGAATGCGATGCGGTTGTGGTTCAGATGGGCCTGCGCAACCTGATGTCGAATGCGGCCCGTTATGCCGGGGAACGGATCGGCGTGCAGCTTACCGAAGACAAGGCGCGCGGGCTTCTGCGCCTGGATGTGGCCGACGATGGTCCCGGTCTTCCTCATGGCACCAATCTGCAAGAGCTGATCAAGCGCGGGGCGGACCGAACGGGCAATCACGGGTTCGGATTGCGCTCCATCGCACAGCTTCTCAAAAGCCGCGGCGGGTCTTTGGACCTGCGCCCATCACTTGTCGCAGATGGCCTGCCGGGCGCACGGTTCCGAATGGAGCTTCCGGGGCGTCTGCTTGGTGGATCAGGGTCGCATCCCGGTGACGATATGGACGATATGTCGGACACCCGGGCTTGGGCAAAGGCCAGTTGAAGCCTACCGCTATGTAGCGCCACATTGAGGGATCTTGTCGCGCGACGCGGGCGGTTGCGTTCGGGCCAGCACTGCGGGCCTATCCCGATCAAGTCGAATGCACTGTCCATTTTGCGGACAAATCACGCAAGCCCGCGCGGATCAGCTCTTCTAAGACAGAGCGATCAACATCGGCCAGTTTGTTGATGTAGAGACAGGATTTTCCCATTTTGTGCTTGCCGAGCCGAGACAGGATTGCTGCATAATCCTGATACCCTGGCATCACATAAATCGACAGGTTTGCCTTTCGCGGGCTAAACCCGGTGGCAAGAAATGATCCGCTCCGCCCGCTTTCATAGACATAATCATAACGCCCATAGCCCACGATGGTTGGGCCCCACATTCGAGGCGCAAAGCCGGTAATCGATTGAAACAGGGCGTGAAGCGTGTGCGCATCGGCCCGTCGGGTCGGATGTTCAATGGCGTCAAGGAACGCGGCGACATCCTTGGAGGTGGGCTGTGTCTTGTTGCCGGATGTGCTCATGCCCGCCCCTTTGGTTGCCTCGCGCCGTCCATCGCGAGCCTGCCACGGGCACGGCCCATTCCCCAAATCAGGACATAGGGCTCGGGATCAAACCCGCTCCCCCTGATCCAAGCGCGCCAGGAAACCCTCGGCACTGCGCAAGGTGTCAGCGCGCTTTTCCTCTGACATCCGCATCCACGTCCGGTACATCTGGGCCATGCGAGGGTTCTTGCCGAAGCGGTCCTTGTGACGGTCGAGAAACGCCCAGTAAAGGTAGTTGAACGGGCAGGCCCCCTCGCCCGTCTTTACCTTCACATCATAGGCACAGCCCTTGCAGTAATCGGACATCTTGTTGATGTAATTGCCGCCCGAAACATACGGCTTTGACCCCACGATCCCGCCATCCGCGAATTGGCTCATACCGATGACGTTGGGCGCTTCGACCCATTCATAGGCGTCGGCATAGACGGCGAGATACCATTGATGAATCTCGTGCGGATCGATCCCCGCCAAAAGCGCGAAATTGCCGGTGACCATCAGCCGCTGAATGTGATGGGCGTAGGCTTCATCCCGGGTCTGGGCCACGGCCTCGGACAGGCAGGTCATGGACGTATCAGCATTCCAGTAGAACCCGGGCAATTTGCGCTGATGGTTCAACGTGTTGCGTCGCGTGTAATCGGGGCCTTCGCGGAAGTAGATGCCACGCATGTACTCGCGCCAGCCGATGATCTGCCGGATGAAGCCTTCGACCGCGTTGAGCGGCGCGTGGCCGTCGCGGTAAGCCTGCTCGGCCGCAGTGCAAATCTCCTGCCAACTCAGCAATCCCGCGTTGAGATACATGGAAAGAATCGAATGGTAGAGGAACCGCTCACCCACCATCATCGCGTCCTGAAAGTCGCCAAAACGCGGCAGGGCGGACTTGATGAAATGGCTTAGCGCGCGGCGGGCCTGGCCGGTGTCGGTGGCGAACCAGAACGGGCGCAGCGTTCCGAAATTGGTCTCAAAGCGCGCCTCAACGAGCGCCAAGACCTCTTCGACGGTCTCATCGGGGGTGAATTGCATCGGCGCGGCATCGACCGAACCGGGCGGTGGTTTGCGGTTGTCATGGTCATAGTTCCACTTGCCACCTTCGGGTTTGTCACCGTCCATCAGAAGACCGGTCTTGCGGCGCATCTCACGGTAGAAATACTCCATCCGCAATTCCTTGCGGCCCTCGGCCCATGCGTCGAACTCGGCATGCGAGCACAGGAAGCGGTCATCGGGGAAGATGTGCACAGGGATCGGCATCTCTTCCAAGGAGTCGATAAGGCGGAATTCACCGGGCTCGGTGGCCAGACACTCCTCGGCCCCGGCCGCCTCGCAGGCGCGTAGGATTTCACCGGCGATGGAGCCCGCATTCGCGGGATCGTCGAGCTTGGTGTACCGCACGTTCCAGCCGTCTTGCCCGAGCTTGACCGCAAATTTTCGCATGGCCGCAAAGAGGAACGCAATTTTCTTGGGGTGGTGCGGCACATAGGATGCCTCGTCCCCAACCTCAGCCATCAGGATGACATCGCGGTCCTTGTCCGCCTCGCGGAGTGCGCGGATGTCAGGCGAAAGCTGGTCGCCAAGGATCAGGATAACGCGTGGTTTCACCAAGGCACCTCTGCACCCGAATAATCGTAGAAGCCACCCGATTGTTCAGGTTTGAGGCGCTCCATCACATCGCACAGAAGGCGCGCTGTCTCATCGGCAGGCGTGGTCTTGTTCTTGGCGGCGTAATCGGTTGTGAACGGCGTGGCGACAGTGCCCGGATGCAGGGCGACCGCGATGGCGTCGCGGTGGGTGCGCTTCAATTCAACTGCGGCCCCGTGAACCAACATGTTGGCCGCCGCCTTCGAGGCTCGGTAGCTGTGCCAACCGCCGATCTTGTTGTCACCGATCGACCCCACGCGCGCAGTCAGAACGGCGCTCACGGACCGGCCCGTTTTGGGTAGAAGTCGCGGCAGGTGGCGCAGGATATTCGCGGTGCCGAGGGCGTTGACCGCAAAGACGTCGGCCATGGCGCGCGGATCCATCGCGGAGAGTTGCTTTTCGGGCGTATGACCCGGAGCGGCAAGGATCCCGGTCGCCACAAAGATCGTTTGGAACGGTCCGTCGATTGCGCCGAGAATCTCATCGACACGGTCCGCATCGGTGACGTCGAACCCATCGGCACTGCGCGAGAGGCCCGTGACGTTGCCACCGCGCGCGCGCATTTCGGCCACCATGGCCTGCCCGATCCCGCCGGACGCCCCAAGTACAAGTGCATTGATCATGGCGTGGGCAGGTAAGGCCCTGCGGGCTTGCGTCAAGCGCAGGGCGCGTTAGACGGGGCGGCAAAAGAGAGGACATGTGATGGGTGAATTGATCCTGGTCCGGCATGGGCAAGCGAATTCCGGGGCCACGACAGAAGAGGATTACGACCGTCTTTCGAAACTTGGGCACCGGCAGGCGGGCTGGCTCGGGGACTGGTTCGCAGAGCAGGAAGCACCGTTCGATCAAGTGTATAGCGGCACGATGCGGCGGCATCGGGAAACGGCGGAAGGGTTGCGGTTTGAGGATGCAGATGCCGACGAACGGCTCAACGAGCTGGATTATTTCGCCTTGGCCCGCGACATGGAGATCACGCACGGCGTGCGCATTCCGGCAACGCAGCAGGATTTCGCGGATCACATTCCCCAGACGCTCAAGGCATGGCACGCGCAAGAGATCGACGGAGCCGAACCCTTCGCTGCGTTCGAGGCGCGCATCGCCACGGTCCTGGCCGAAGCGGCGGTGCCGGGGCGGCGGGTCATGTGCGTGACATCCGGCGGGGTGATCGCGATGTCGCTGCGCATTGCGCTTGGGTTGGATATGGATCGGCTGGCACAGGTTCTGTTGCCGATCTTCAACTCATCCGTGCACCGGTTCCGGGTGGTCCAGGGCGGCACCTTCCTGACCAGTTTCAACGCCGTGCCGCACCTTGAGGGGGCGGACCGGGCTGAGGCGCGGACATGGGTGTGATGAATGTTAATTGGGCTTTTCATTTCCGAATTGCGCTGTATCGTGCAGCTCATGTTGACCAAGCAGCCACATATTCCAACCAGCGCGGCTCCGGCCTGCGCGCGCCTGCTTGGCCTTCTTCTCCTTAGCCGCCTCTGAGCGTGCCTTTTGGCGCGACCGCTCAGGGGAGGGACAGCGCCGGAGACACACCTCACCGCTAAGGAAGACAACATGACTATCGACCAGAACCGCGTCCTGATTTTCGACACCACCCTGCGTGACGGCGAGCAGTCGCCGGGCGCGACCATGAGCCATGACGAGAAGCTGGAGATCGCCGCCCTTCTCGATGAGATGGGCGTGGACATCATCGAGG
>CAZPJO010000020.1:16490-16637 GCA_964586895.1 uncultured Roseicyclus sp. | reverse complement strand
CCATCCTCACCGACCGCGGCTCGAAATACGCCGTCTCTGGCGGGCCGGCCGCAAACAAACCCGAGGCGCTCGCCCTCCTCAAGACCCTCAAACGCCAGAAGAAATTCGCCAGGGCGACCCACAACACATGGGCGCTTCTCACACCCG
>CAZPJO010000020.1:10085-16480 GCA_964586895.1 uncultured Roseicyclus sp. | reverse complement strand
CATGCTGGAACGCGCCGAGTTGCAGAACCACGTCATCATCGTCACCCGCTGGTTTGGCGGCACGCATCTGGGTGGCGACCGCTTTCGACGGGTGCAGGATTGCGTGGGCTATTATCTCGACCACATGGATCCGCAAATCGTCAAATCGCGGGTTAACAAAGGGTAAACAAAATTAGCTTTTTGTTTTAAAAACAATATTTTAACCCCTTTGTGCACGCGTGCACAAAGGCCTCACTTCCCCTCCCCACCCCATCGCACTACCTTGTTGATTGACCCATGAAACGACCCGGAGGTTCCCATGTCCTTCCTCTCCAAACTCTTCGGCGGCGGTGGCGGCGGTGCGACGGCATCTGAGCCGGCCGAGGAATACGAAGGCTTCCGCATCACCGCGCAGCCACAGGCCGACAGCGGCGGCCACCGGATCTGCGCCGTGATCGAGAAAGAGATCAACGGCGAGACCAAGACCCACACCATGATCCGCGCTGACATGTGCGCGTCCCGCGACGAGGCGCTCGCCTCCTCCACCCACAAAGCCAAGCGCCTGATCGATGAACAGGGCGAGGCGATCTTCCGCTGAGCCCCCGCATCGACGCCTTGCCGCACGCCCTGCGAACCCGCCTCGACGGTCGCGACCTGATCGTGTTCGACGGCGAATGCGTGCTGTGTTCGGGCTTTTTCCGCTTCATCACCCGCGTGGATCGCACGCAGCGGTTCCACTTCGCACACGCGCAATCCCCCTTCGGCCAGGCGCTCTACACCGCGCTTGGCCTTCCGAATGATGATTTCGAAACCAACCTGATTATCGTCGACGGAGTGGTCCACACCCATCTCGACAGTTTTGCCGCCGCCATGCGGGCAATTGGCTGGCCCTGGCGCGCGCTCGGCGTGATCCGACTGTTGCCACGGCCTCTGAAAACCTTCCTCTACGCCCGCATCGCACGCAACCGCTACGCCCTGTTCGGCCGCTACGACACCTGCATGATGCCCGACCCAAGCCTGAGCGCGCGGTTCATCGACTGCGCCGAAAGCGCTCCGTGATGCTCTATCCCACGGCCATGGGCCCCGCGTTTCGCGACCTGCCCGACGCGCTTCAACGCTTCCATTCGGGCGAAGGCTTCTACGCAGGCCGGGTGATCGTCTCCCACGGCAATGCCCTCTCGCGCAGGGTCGCGCGGGCGGGGGGCATGCCGGGCGCGTCGGGCGAGATGCCATTTTCCTTCCGGCTGACCCACACTCCGGATGGTGAGGTATGGGAGCGCAATTTCGGCGGTCACATCACCCGCTCGACGCAATGGCTCCACGCCTCCGGCATCGTCGCCGAAAAGGTCGGCAGCAGCCTCTTTGTGATGAAGCCGCAGGCGCGCGACGGCGGCCTTTTCATTCCGATCACCGGGATCCGTGGCTTTGGTCTGTCCGTCCCGCAAAGCCTTGTGATCAGTTGCGACGGCATGGAACGGGTCCGGGACGATGGCGCGATCACCTTCGACGTGCACGCAAAGGTCCGGGGGCTGGGTCTGATTGTTCGGTATCAGGGCGCCATGTTCCCCGCCGCCGCCCCCTAACGCAACCGGTCAAGGACCGCGCGCGCCGCTGCGGTCGCGGTGGCCTCTCCCCGTGCGACGGCCTCAGCCCTGTCACGCATCAGCGCCTTGACCTCGGCGTCACGGGTCAGGCGCGCCAGAAGGCCTTCGCGGACCTCCTGCGTAAACCAATGGGCGGCCTGTGCGGCACGGGTCTTGTCCCAATGGCCGTGGGTCCTGCGCCACTCCGCGAGCGCTTGCATCTCGGCCCAGGCCTGCTCCAGCCCACCGCCCTCGACCGCCGAGACGGCCAGCGCCTTGGGGAAATCCTCGGGGTCATAGGGACGCTTGCGCAGCAATCGAAGGGCCCCGGCATAATCCGCCACGGTGCGCGTCGCCGTCGGCTTCAGATCGCCATCCGCCTTGTTGACGAGGATGATATCCGCCATTTCCATGATGCCGCGTTTGACGCCCTGCAATTCGTCACCGCCCGCCGGCGCCAGCAGCAGCACGAACAGATCGCACATCTGTGCCACCATCGTCTCGGATTGACCCACGCCCACCGTCTCGATCAGGACCACGTCGAACCCTGCCGCCTCGCACAGGCTGACGGCCTCGCGCGTGCGGCGCGCCACACCGCCCAACGCGGCAGACGACGGCGAGGGGCGAATAAAGGCCGCCTTTTCGCGGCTGAGGCGATCCATCCGGGTCTTGTCGCCAAGGATTGATCCGCCGGACCGCGCCGAGCTTGGGTCAACGGCCAGAACCGCCACGCGCAGGCCCGCCTCGACCAGCATCATACCGAATGCCTCAATGAAGGTGGATTTGCCGACGCCCGGCGTGCCGGACAGGCCGATGCGAAGGGCCTGCCGATCAAGGCCGCGCAGTTGATCCAGAAGGGCGAGCGCCTGCGCCTGATGATCGGGGCGCGTGCTTTCGACCAACGTCACCGCGCGCGCCAACGCGCGCCTGTCCCCCGATGCTACCTTTTCCGCCAGATCGTCCATGCGCAGTGCCTCCGTCCTGCGCCACATGACGCATTCCGGCGGGCCAAGTCCAGCCGTTGACGCCCAACGCCCGCCCGCCTAGGCCCTTCGGTATGAGCCTGCCCATCGATGCCATTCTTCCTGATCTTGTGGCCGCCCTGCGCACCAGCGGGCGCGCGGTGTTGCAGGCCCCGCCGGGCGCGGGGAAAACCACACGGGTGCCGCTGGCCCTATTGCCGGAGGTGACGGGCCGGATCCTCATGCTGGAGCCGCGCCGTCTGGCGGCGCGCGCGGCGGCAGAGCGGATGGCCCAGACGCTGGGGGAAGAGGTCGGGCAAACGGTCGGCTACCGCATTCGCGGCGACAGCGCGGTGGGCCGCGAGACGCGGCTCGAGGTGGTCACCGAGGGCATCCTGACCCGAATGCTGCAAGACAAGCCGGATCTGCCCGGCGTAGATGCGGTGATCTTCGACGAATTCCACGAACGCTCTTTGAATGCGGACCTTGGCCTTGCGCTGACGTGGGAAGTGCGCGGCGCGTTGCGCGACGACCTGTGGGTGGTGGTGATGTCCGCGACACTCGATGCGGGGCCGGTCGCGGCGATGCTCGACGACGCGCCGATGATCTCGTCGGAGGGCAGGGCCTTTGCGGTGGAAACCCGCTGGCTCGACACGCCGCTGCGCAAGGAGGTGCGGTTCGAGGCTGCCGTGGCCGACCTTGTGTCCCACGCCATGTCGCAGACCGAAGGCGGCGCATTGGTGTTCCTGCCCGGCGAAGGCGAAATCCGGCGCGTCGCAGCCTTGCTGCAGGACCGCATGGCGCGCGATGTGGTTTTGCGCCCGCTTTTCGGGGCGATGAAACTGGCCGATCAACGCGCTGCGGTGCGGCCCGAGGCCCAGGGGCGCAAACTGGTGCTTGCCACGTCGATTGCGGAAACCTCGCTGACGATCGAGGACGTGCGGATCGTGGTCGATGCGGGCCGGTCGCGGCGCGCGCGGTTCGACCCCAGCTCGGGCATGGCGCGGCTGGTCACCGAACCGGTGAGCCGGGCGGAGGCCGACCAACGGCGCGGCCGCGCGGGGCGCGTGGCGCCGGGGGTCTGTTACCGGATGTGGACGAAAGGGGCGGAAGGCGCCCTGCCCGCCTTTCCACCCGCCGAAATCGAGGCGGCCGATTTGACCGGTCTGACGTTGGAATTGGCGCTGTGGGGCGGGGCGGAGGGATTGGCGTTTTTGACGCCGCCGCCCGGGGGCGCAATGGCCGAGGCGCGGGCCTTGTTGCGCGATCTGGGCGCCCTGGATGCGGACGGGGCGATCACTGAGCATGGCAAGGCGTTGGCGGGCATGCCGGTGCACCCACGCCTGGGGCAGATGTTGGCCCGGGGCGGCGAAGGCTCCGCGCGCCTTGCGGCGCTTCTCGCAGAGCGCGACCCGCTGCGCGGGCAAGGGGTGGATCTAAAGCGGCGGCTGCGGGCTTTGGACGGGCCAAAGGATGTCCGCGCGGACCCCGGCGTGATTGCGCGGATCCGCCAGGACGCAAACCGGCTGCGCCGCTTTGAGGCGGGCCCGATGCGCAATGTGGGGGCGCAGGTGGCATTGGCCTATCCGGATCGGATCGGGCTTCGGCGCGCGGGCGATGCACCGCGATACGTCTTGTCGGGGGGCAAGGGGGCGGTGATGCCGGATGGGGACGGTTTGGCCGGTGCGCGGTTGATCGTGGCCACGGATCTGGACGGCAACCCCCGCGAGGCGCGCATCCGGGCGGCGGTCGAGGTGAGCGAGGCAGACATTCGCGCGCTTTATGCGGAGCGGATCGAATGGGTCGATCAGTGCGCCTGGTCAAAGCGGGCGCGGCGGGTCGAGGCGCGGCAGCAGGAGCGGTTGGGCGCGCTGGTGCTGGAGGATCGGGTATGGCGAGACGCAACGCCCGAGGCCGTGGCGGAGGCCGTTCTGGACGGTGTGCGCGACCTTGGGCTTGAGGCGTTGGGATGGACAAAACGCGCGAGGCTTCTGCGGGCGCGGGTGGCGTTTTCGGATGTATTGGACGTGTCGGACACGGCGTTGTTGGACGGCTTGCGGGACTGGGCGCTGCCGTTCATGGATGGCATGCGGACGGCGGCGGATCTGGGCCGGTTCGACCCAGCGCCCGCGTTGGAGGCGTGGCTGGGGTGGGAGCGGATGCAGGAGGTCGCACGGCTCGCCCCGGAGCGCTGGACCTCGCCACTGGGGCGCGGGGTGGCGATTGACTACAGCGGCGACGTGCCGGAAGTGGCGGTGCGCTTGCAGGAGGTGTTCGGCACGCGGGAGCATCCGCGTGTGGGCCCTGCAAGGTTGCCGCTGAAAATGGTGCTGCTGAGCCCGGCGCAGAGGCCGGTTCAGGTGACGACGGATTTGCCGGGGTTTTGGGACGGTTCCTATGCCGATGTGCGCAAGGAAATGCGCGCGGCCTATCCGAAGCATCCCTGGCCGGAGGACCCGAGGGAGGCCGATCCGACACTCCGGGCAAAGCCGCGAAAGGGCAACTTCTCACGTTGAGAAACTGCCTTATGCTATTGTTTTGAAATTATTTTGTTGCGAATTTTAAGACTATCTTAAGACTTTGAGCCGCGAAAAGCGGGGCGGATGGTCACGACCGATGGTGTCCAAACGGTAAGACCTGCGCGGCGGGACGTGCAGGGAATTAGGTTTTTCTGGCAAGATGAAAGGGACGACCGGCGCGCGAGCAGACGAGCCGTGTGCGGCAATTGCCCTAGCTGGTCGCGGGCGCGGGATTGGTGTCGAGTGGCGTGAGATCTTCGACGCCGGGCTGGCCCTTTGCGGTTTCATGCAGCGCCTCGGACGGATCACGCCCGACAACCCGCCTGCGCCGCGCCCAGAAGAGTTTGCCAAAGCCCCGAAAATTGCCGACCGAAGGGGCGTCGGGATCAATGGGGAAGCGCGCGCGCCACCCCTCGGGCAGGGGCAACCCGGCGACGGCGGCTTGTTCCAGCATCCAGACCAGGGAAATGTTGGCGCGGGGGCGGGCGGCGTGTTTGCCGCTCAACTGACCACCAACATCGCCGTGGCTGCCCTTGAACCAGACCTGCTGCACGTCGCGCGCGGCACAGTCGATTGAGGTCATGTTCCACAGGATCGGGGCGTAGGCCACGCGGGTTTCATCAAGGGCGAGCGCCTGCCGCGCGATCTTCACGGTCGGGCCGAGCGCATGGTTGTGGTAGGGGTGCGGCAAGGGCAGGAGCCGCCAGACCACGGGATAGCGGATGCCAAGCGCGCGCACCGTGTCATAGGCCCCGAGAAAACGGATCGGGATGTCGGGGATGCAATCGCGACCGCTCAGCGCGCGGGCGGCGGCACTGCCGGGATCCTGCCGGTAGAGAGTGTAGATTTCTTCAACCAAAGCCTTGGTCACAAGATCACGGCGAACAAGACCCATGGCGTTGATCAGCCCAACGAGCGAGCGGATCGCATAGGCCCCGCGCGAAAAGCCCATCAGGATCACGCGATCACCGGGTTTGTAGCCTTCCGCGAGCCAGGTGTAGGCGCGGCGGATCTGTCGGTTGATGCCGATCCCTGCCATCACCTCATGGGCCCGCAGAAGGCCGCGCCATTGGATGCCGGGCTCGTAATACAGCCGCACGCTGTTGTCGGGCGGCAAATCCTGCAACAGGCGGTAGGTCAGACCGATGTTGGTCTCTTCCCCAGGGGCCATCGACGACATCGTCCCGTCGAGCAGGATCACATGGGTGCAATTGCGCGGCGCGTCTTCGGGCGCGGCAGGCGCGGCACTGCGCAATCCGCGCAGCCAGCCGGATATGCGTTCACTCAGCCGCAACTTGGCCTTTCGCCTCCTGCAACATCTGCCACACGCGCGAGGGCGTGAACGGCATGTC
>CAZPJO010000020.1:0-10075 GCA_964586895.1 uncultured Roseicyclus sp. | reverse complement strand
CCCGGCCTCGCCACAGCCCTTCATGCCGAGGGGGTTGGCGGTGGACGGGATTTCTTCGGTATAGAAGGCCAGGAAGGGCACATCATCGGCGCGCGGCATGCCGTAATCCATGAAGGTCGCGGTCAGAAGCTGTCCGTTGGCGTCGTAGACCACGCGTTCCATGATCGCCTGCCCCAGCCCCTGCGCCACACCGCCGTGGACCTGCCCTTCGGCCAGCAACGGGTTCATCAGCACGCCGAAATCATCGACGACGGTGTAGCGGTCGACCTGGGTTTCGCCGGTGTCGGCGTCAATCTCGACCTCGGCGATGTGGCAGCCATTGGGGAACGAGCGGCCCGGAAGCTTGGTGGTTTCCTCGGATGTGGCAAGCTGACCTTCGCCGGCCTCGATCGCCTTGTCGGCCGCTTCCAGCAAGGTGACAACGACGTTCGAGCCGGGCGCGCGGAACACGCCTTCCTCTGCATCAAATGTCATCTCGTCACTGTCCATGTCTCTCGCCAAGAAATCCGTCAGATTGGAGATTAGCACATCCGCCGTCTTGCGCATCGCCATTCCCTGGGTTGTGACCGAGCGTGATCCGCCGGTGCCACCGCCATGGGCGATCAGATCACTGTCACCTTGAATGATTTCGATTTGGTCAAACGGCAGGCCGGTCTGATCGTGCAGGATCTGGCGATAGACGGTCTCGTGGCCCTGCCCGTTCGATTGGGTGCCGACATAAAGGCGTGCGCCGCCCGAGGTCAGTTCGATCTTGGCGGTCTCGGACGGGTCGCCGAGGATCGACTCAATATAATAGGCCACGCCAAGGCCGCGGTATTTGCCATTCGCTTCGGACCGGGCGCGGCGGGCCGGAAAGCCCGCGACATCGCCCTCGGACGCGGCGCGTGTCAGGACGCGGTTGAATTCACCGACATCGTAGATCTCGTCCGTGGCGGATGTGTAGGGGAAGGCACCATCGGCGATGAAATTAACCCGGCGCAACTCCAGCGGATCAACCCCCAATTCACGCGCGGCAAAATCCACAACCCGTTCAAGGGCATAGATCGCTTCGGGCCGTCCCGCGCCGCGATAGGCGTCGACCTGCGTGGTGTTGGTGAAGATGCCGCGATTGCGGAAATGCATCGTCTGGATGTCATAGGGCCCGCACAGCACGCGGGCGAAGAGGTCGGATTGGATGCCCTGTCCGAATTCGGAATTATACGCGCCCATGTTCGACAGGCTGTCGACCTTATAGGCCACGATCTTGTTGTTGGCGTCAAAGCCCAGGGTACAGGTCACATCAAGGTCGCGACCGGCATTGTCCGACAGCATGGATTCCGTGCGCTCCCCGATCCAGCGGACCGGGCGGCCGGTGGTGCGGGCCGCAAGCGCGCTCAGGCCGTATTCGGGATATCCCATCGCCTTCATGCCGAAGCCGCCGCCGATATCGGGGTTGGTGACGCGGACGTTGCCCTCGGGCAGGCCCAACCATTTGATCAGGTCGCCCTTGGTGCCCCAAACGCCCTGCCCGGTGACGGCAACGTGCAGTTTGTCGCCGTCGACCTCGGCAAAGCAGCCGCGCGGTTCCATCGAATTGACGATGATGCGGTTGTCGTGGGTGGTGAGTGTCACGGTTCGCGCGGCGGCGGCCAGGGCGGCATCGGTGGCAGCCTCATCCCCGAGGTGGAAATCGTAGGCGATGTTGTCGGGGCTAGTGTCGTGGATCACGGGGCCGCCCGGGGCGAGGTCAAGCTTAACGGGCAGGTCCTCGAAATCCAGCTCGATCAGTTCGGCGGCGTCCTTGGCCTCGGCCACCGTGTCGGCCACGATGAAGGCGATGGGGTCGCCCACGAAACGCACGCGCCCTTCGGCGAGGATCGTGCGCGGCGAGGCATCGCCACGGTCCCCGTCGCGGTTCTTGAGGACATGGGCGCGCAATTTGTTGGCAAGGCCCGCCTCGGCCAGGTCGGCAGCGGTCAGGATCAGATGCACGCCGGGGGCGGCTTTTGCGTCGGTCGTGTCGATGGTGAAGGTGCCATGGGCGACGGGCGAGCGCAGGACGAAGGCGCGCAACGCGTCAGCCGGGGCAATGTCGTCGGTGTAGCGGCCCGCGCCGGTCAGAAAACGCTGATCTTCGATCCGGGTGACGGGTTGGCTGGAGCCGAATTTCGACATCTCGCACGCCTTTCGGTTAGAGTAAGTTACGGCGGACACTAAGCCGGTTTCTGGCCGTGTCCAGTTACAGAGTCAGATGGTGGTCAGGCCCGGTGCGTCGGTGACGGTGCCGATGCGGATACCGGGGAGATTTCCGGCCGCCGATGCGGGGACTGCCGCAAGCAGACCGCCTGCGGTTTGCGGGTCATGGAGAAGGTCGGCGCGCGGGCCTTGCGCGCCCATCACGCGGGCCGCGGCCTGGTTTTGCGCAAACAGCGACGAACGGATGCCCTGAGCGCTAAGCGCCTCGGCTCCGGGCAAAAGCGGGATAGCACTCAGGTCGATCTCGGCCCCGACGCCGGACGCTTTGCAGATGTTTTGCAGGTGCCCGGCCAGGCCGAAGCCGGTCACATCGGTCATCGCGTGGGCAATGGGCGCGAGAATTGCCGCAGCCTCGGACGACGAGTGCCGCATCATCTGCCAGCAGGCGAGGACGTCTTCACCCGGCGCTTTGGCCTGCATCTCTGCCGCGAGGATCACGCCGGTCCCCAGGGGTTTGGTCAGGATCAAGGCATCGCCCGGTTGCGCCCCCCACAGCGTGACCGGTGCGCGGTCGAGAAGCCCGGTCACGGTGAACCCGATGGTCAGTTCCGCGCCCTCGGTGGAATGGCCCCCGATGATCTCGGCCCCGGCCTCGGCAAAAACGGCGCGGGCAGTCTCCATTACCTCATCAAGTGTTGCGCCCTGCAGGCGGGGCGTCACACGCGGCAGGATGACTTGCGCAAGGGCGGCCTGCGGAGTTGCGCCCATGGCCCAGATATCGCCAAGCGCGTGGATCGCCGCGACCTGCGCGACCAGAACCGGATCAAGCGCGAAGCCGCGCAAATGGTCATGACTGAGGACCTGTCGCGCCTCGCCCATGGTCAGGACCGCCGCATCATCGCCTGGCGCGCCGCCAAGCACGCCATCAAGCGCCAGCGCCCCAAGCTTGGCCCCGCATCCACCGCAGGGTGCGGGACCGGACAGTGCCGCCGCGACCCCTTTGGCGGCGTCTTTCGGCACGGCGGGCGGGGGCATTTCGGGCAAATGGCGGAACTTGTCCATGAAGGCCTGATCGATGCTGTTCTTCCAGCGCCAGAGAGGGCGACCGGCCCGCGCAAAGCCCGCCTTTTCGGCGACCGCGACCTTGCCGCCCATCGAGATGAGCTTGAGAAAATCCTTCTGCGGGTGGAAGGCCTTGCGCTGCAGGCCAAGAAGATCGGCGCGAATGTTATGGGTCAGGATCGGTGCCGCGCGCACCGCATAAACGCCCGCCTTCGGGCGCGGATCATGCACGATATGCGCGCAATCCCCGGCCGCATAAAGCGTCGGATCGGCGACGGAACGCAGGTATTCGTCAACCTCAAGAAACCCGTCGCGACACGGCAGGCCGATCTCGGCGACCCAAGGCTGCGGCGTGGCCCCGGCAGTGCCAATCGTCAGGTCCGAGGCGATGCGACGGCCATCCTCCAACACCACGGCATCCGCTTCGACCGAGGCCGGGCGCGCGTTTTCGACCACATCGACGCCGTGCTCGATCAACGCCCCCATCAGGCGGGCGCGCGCGGCGGGCACAACGCTGGATAACACCTGACCTCGGTCGATGACCGACACGCTCACCTCGCGGTTGAGGCCGTTCATGCGGTGGACGGCGGCCATCGCAACCTCGCAGCCCGCGACCCCACCGCCAAGAATGGCGATGCGGATCGGGCCATCGCCCTCGCAGGTGCGCGCCCAGATGTCGGCAAAGCGGCCAAGGGGTTTGGCAGGCACACCGTGTTCGGCAAAGCCCGGCAGCGCCGGCATTTCAGCCGTGATGCCAATGTCGAGCGAGGCGATGTCGAAGCGGATCACGCGCCCGGTGCCGAGGCGGATTTCCTTCGCTTCTGGGTCAAGGGCAACGGCGCGGTCCACGATCAGGCGCGCATCGGCCACGCGGGAAAGGCGGACAAGGTCAATGTCCAGTTCATCGCGCGTGTAATGCCCCGCGATGTGGCCCGGCAGCATGCCGGAATAGGGGGCCGTGGCACCGGGGTTGATCACGCTCACGCGGACCCCGGGCACCGGTGCCATCGCCCATTTGCGCAGGACAAGCGCATGGGTATGGCCGCCGCCGACAAAAACGAGATCCTTCACGATGGGTATGGTCGATTGCACGGCGATGTCTCTTTCCTGGTTCAACCCGGCAGGGGCGGGGGCGCGGTTGGCGACGGGTCATGGGTGGCGGCGGTTGGCGCGCCGTGTTCCACCCACCCGTCCCGGAACGGATCTTCGGCATAGCCCACGCCGGTCATGCACAGCCCGTCGGGCGGGGCAACGGGCCCGCAGGCGGTGCGGTCGGCCGCATCAAGCGCGATTTTCACATCATCCGGCGCCCAGGACCCGGCGCCAACCCGTTCGAGCGAGCCGACGATGGAGCGGACTTGATTGTGCAGGAAGGAGCGGGCTTGCAGGTGAAAGCGGACCTCGCGCCCTGCAAGCAGGGCCATCTCTTCGACATGGATCTGGTTCAGCGTCTTGACCGGGGATTGGGCCTGACAATGGACGGCGCGGAAGGTGGTGAAATCGTGCTTTCCGATCAGGTGCTTCGCGCCCTCAGCCATGGCTGCGGCATCAAGGTTGCCGCGCACCTGCCAGACGAACCCGGCATCGTGAACCACCGGCGCGCGGCGGCAGATCATCTTATAGGTGTAGCTGCGGGAGAGGGCGGAAAACCGGGCGCTGAACGAATCCGAAACGCCCGCGCAGGCGGTGATCGCGACGGGATTGGGCCGCAGGTGCCAATTCAGCGCCTCGGCCAGGCGGAACGGGTCCCATGCCTTTTCGAGATCGACGCTGGCTACCTGACCGGTTGCGTGCACACCCGCATCGGTGCGCCCGGCGGTGGTGGTGCGCGGTTCGTGTGCCTGAAGCTTGGCCAGCGCCTCTTCCAGCGTTTGCTGCACCGAGGGCACGTTGGCCTGTCGCTGCCAGCCCGCGAAAGGGCGGCCATCATATTCTATGCGAAAGGCGTAGCGGGGCATGACTTGGGGCTACTCCATGAAAGGTTCCCCGTCCATCGCCCCTCGAAACCTTTGATGCAAATGGCTATGTCTTGGCCCATCACAAGCACGAGAGGATGCCCCGTTGGTGATTGGCACCATTGCAGACACCCTGGGCCGGGGGATCGAAACGATGTCCGACGGCGTGTCGGAGATGTTGTTCGAGCCGGTGATCCGGTTGGGCGTTACCGGGCTCGCGCGGTCGGGCAAGACGGTGTTCATCACCTCGCTGGTCGCCAACCTGATGGATCGCGGGCGCATGGCCGGGCTTGAGGCCGCCGCCGGGGGCCGGATCGAGGCGGCGTTTTTGCAACCGCAGCCCGACGACACCGTGCCGAGGTTCGATTTCGAAAGCCATCTGGCCGCGATGACCGGCCCGGAGCCCCATTGGCCCGAAAGCACACGATCGGTCAGCGAGCTGCGCGTGTCGCTCAGGGTGCGGCCGGGCGGGTTGTTGTCGGGCCTGTCGGGGCCACGCACAGTGCACCTTGATATCGTCGATTATCCGGGTGAGTGGCTTTTGGATCTGGCGCTGCTGGAGATGTCGTTTGCGCAATGGTCGGCCGAGGCGCTTGAAAAGGCTGGGACGCGCGACGAGGGGGCCGCGTTTCTGGCGCAACTCGGTGCGGTGGATACGGCGGCGAAACTGGACGAGGTCGGGGCAAATGCGCTGGCCGAGGGATGGGCCGCGTATCTTGGGGCCGCACGCGTGGCGGGGTATTCCGATTGCACGCCGGGCCGGTTCCTGTTGCCCGGCGATCTCGAAGGCTCGCCCGCCCTGACCTTTGCGCCATTGCCGCCGGGAGCTGCGCCGAGAGGATCCTTGGCGCGAGAGTTCGAGCGCCGGTTCGAGGCGTATAAATCGCAGGTCGTGAAGCCATTCTTCCGGGCCCATTTCGCGCGGATCGACCGGCAGGTGGTGTTGGTCGATGCGTTGGGGGCGATTCACAACGGGCCGCGCGCGGTCGAAGATTTGCGGCAGGCCTTGAGCGGTATTCTGGGGAGTTTCCGGCCCGGGCGTAACACGTTCCTGAGCGCGCTGCTTGGCAAGCGGGTCGACCGTATCCTGTTTGCGGCCACGAAGGCGGACCACCTGCATCATGAGCAACATGGCAAATTGCAGGCGATCATGGAGGCATTGGTCGCGGATGCGCGGCGGCGCGCGGACTTTTCAGGCGCGCAGACCGGGGCGATGGCGATTGCCGCGCTGCGCGCCACGGTCGAGGAGGTGCGCCGGGTGGATGGCGCGGATTTGGGTGTCGTGCGGGGCAGATTGCTTGATGACGGACGGCAGGCGGCGCTGCATCCGGGTGATTTGCCAGCGGACCCACAGGCTTTGCTGGTGCCTGCGAAAAGTGGTGCGGCGGCGTGGCTGGATGACGAATTCAGCGTGATGAAATTCGCGCCGGCGCCCCTGTCGTTGCGCGGCGGAGAGGGGCCGCCACACATCCGGCTGGACCGCGCGGCGGAATTCCTGATCGGGGATAAGCTGCGATGATTGGGCGTCTGCGAGGGCCGGTCCGGACCCCAAAACAGGCGGCTCTTGGGGGCCAGCGCCCAAACCGCTTCTCCCTTGGGGGCCAGCCCCCAAACCCCCGAGGTTTTTCCGGCAAGATGAATACAGGAGCCGCCGATGAGCGAGCGTAAGGGTCCGGTCCTGATCGAATTGGACGAAACCCCCGGGGCGGGGCCCGAGGCGGCCGCGCCGGTGCCCGATGCCGCGATGCCACAGCCCGAGGGGCGCGCGATGCAGGTCGTGGCGACGCTGGGGGCAAGACGGCCGTCGTGGTTGGCGCGGTTTTTCTGGTCGACGCTGGTCGGATTGATCGGGTTCGTGGCGTCGCTGGCGGCGTGGGAATTTGTGACCGGATTGCTGGAAACGCGACCGGTTTTGGGATGGGTGGCGTTTGGGTTGATCGGCGCGGTTTTGTTGGCGCTTTTGCTGATTTGCTTGCGCGAGTTGGCCGCGTTTTCGCGGCTCGGGCGGCTGGACAAGGTTCACCGCGCGGCGGAGGCGGCACTGGCCTCGGGCGATGTGAAAGCCGCGCGCGACGTCGTGCGGCGCATCTCGGCGCTTTATGCGGGGCGGGCCGAATTGCGGGTCGGGCGCGCAGCACTGGACCGGCAACGCGATGAGATGTTCGACCCCGCGAGCCTTTTCGCGCTGGCCGAGACGCAGGTGATGGCCCCGCTCGATACGATGGCCGCGCGCGAGGTCGAAGCGGCGGCGCGGCAGGTGGCCACCGTGACCGCTTTGGTGCCGCTGGCGCTGGCGGATGTGATTGCGGCGCTGACCTCGAACCTGCGGATGATCCGCAAGATCGCCGAAATCTACGGCGGGCGCGCGGGCACCTTCGGGGCGTGGCGGCTGACGCGTGCGGTCCTGACCCACCTCGTCGCCACGGGGGCCGTGGCCATCGGCGATGATCTCTTGGGCTCGGCGGTCGGGGGATCGGTCCTTTCGAAATTGTCGCGGCGGTTTGGGGAAGGCCTTGTGAACGGCGCGTTGACCGCGCGGGTCGGCGTGGCCGCCATGGAAGTGTGCCGGCCCCTGCCCTTCGGCAAGGGACACAGGCCGAGCGTCACCGGATTGGTGAAAAACGCGCTGACGGGGCTTTTCAACGGACGGGTGGGATAGGGTCACAAACACTGGCGGGGGCGATTGGGGCATGTCATGCAGGGCCATGGCACGCGACACCTCAGCCGACCGACCGCTTCTGGGCATCCTCTTGATGTTCGGCTTTTGCGCGGTGATCCCCTTTGCCGACGCTTTGGCCAAGCTGTTGGGGGAGGACTTTCCCCTGTTCCAGCTGATCGTTGTGCGGTTCGTCACGCAGGCGGTTTTGTTCGCACCGATGGCGATCATGGCGGGCGCGGCCTTGTTCCCGTCGCGCCGGGTTGTGGGGCTTACGATGGTGCGGGCGGCGTTGCAGATCGCGGGGTTGTTGATGATGTTCTCGGCGTTGCGGCTGTTGCCGCTGGCCGATGCGGTGGCGATTGCCTTCGTGATGCCGTTCATCATGTTGCTGCTGGGGCGGTTCTTTCTGGATGAGGAAGTCGGGCCGCGGCGGTTGATGGCCTGCGCGGTGGGGTTTTTGGGCACGTTGATGGTGGTCCAGCCGAGCTTTGTCGCCGTCGGATGGGCGGCCTTGCTGCCGATGGGGGTGGCGGTTGTGTTTGCCTTCTTCATGCTGGTGACGCGGGCGATGGCGCGGGAGATCGACCCGCTGGCGTTGCAAGCATCGTCGGGAGTGCTGGCGTTGCCGTTCGTGTTCCCGCTGATCTTCTTTCCGGTCGCAGACGCGGCGCCGCTTTTGGGTTGGGTCGCGCCGGTGGGGGGGCAGGTCTGGCTGTTTGTGGCGTTGGGAATTTGTGGGTCGATCGGGCATCTTCTGATGACCTGGAGCTTGCGGTATGCGCCGTCGGCGACGCTGGCGCCGATGCAATACCTGGAGATCCCGATGGCGACGCTTGTGGGCTACCTGATGTTCAGCGATCTGCCCAATGGCCTTGCGGCGCTTGGCATCGCGGTGACGATTGCGGCGGGGCTTTACATCGTGTTCCGGGAACGGGCTTTGAGCCGGACTGCTCAAGGTTGAGCAGAGGTGTTAAGCCTTTGCTTCAATGAAATATAACAGATCTTGTTAACATCTGATCAACCAAGATTCCGACCTCAATCGCCCCGTGTCTCCAACGACGCCATAGGCGGCACGAGGTCGCCGCAAACCAGTTTTGTCAGGATCGTGGGCACCGGCCAGGTCCGCGACAGGGGCGCGAGGACGCGGTCGCGCAGGACGGGCAACGCGGCGCTGTCGGATTGGTATTGCGGGGTGAAGGCGGCCGACATCGCCTGATAAAGCCAGACATGCCAGCGGCGCGCCATGGCGTAGCGGCGCAGCGCCTCCTCGCCTGCGGCTCCTCGCAGCGCAAGTTGCAGGGCGCGGGCATCGAGCAGCGCCATGTTGGCCCCCTGCCCCAGCTGCGGCGAGGCGCGATGCGCGGCGTCGCCGATATGGGCGAGGCCATCGTCGTAGGGGCGCTTGAGCGTGCCATGGGTATAGGTCGCGGGCGTGAAGGCGGCGTGGTCAAGGGTGTCGGGCAGAAAGCTGCTGAAGGCGGGCCAGAGGTCTTCGGCCTCGGCTCGCCAGTCGGCAAAGGGGCGGGCGAAATGGGCGTCGATGGTATCGGCCTTGAGCGAAAAGAAAATCGCCGCCAGCCGTGTGTCGGGCGCATCGCGCATTGTGCCGACAGGCAGGATGCCAAGCATCCGGTCGGCGCAGCGGTAGCGTTGGGTCAGGCGGTCATCGGCGAAGGGCGCATTGTCGGGCCAAGGCACCGTGGCCCAGACCGCGCCATAGGGCAGAGGGCGTGAAACCAGAGGCGACAGGGCAGAGCCCGCGCCAAGGGCATCCACGATCAGGTCATAGGGCCCTTCGCGGCGGTTCTGTATGAGGAGGTGTTGACCCACACGGCCCGTCACCGGGGCATTGGGCACGATCACCGCGCCCGCCGACTGCGCCGCATCGTAAAGCGCAGTGAAGAGCGCCGCGCGGTGGATGCCGAGACCCTGACGGTCGGGGGTTTGGCCGTAGGAGACCGACAGGACAACGCGATTGTTCGCAACCTCATCCCCGAACATTGTGGCAATGGGCGTGCCCCGCGTGCGGGCCTCGGGCGCGGCCCCGGCGGCGCGCAACACGTCCATGCCCACCGGCTGGATCACAAGGCCGGAGCCCACCGGGCGCGGGGCGGCGAATTGGTCGAAAACGGTGACGTTGTGACCGTCGCCTGCCAGCAGAGCGGCTGCAGCGAGACCGCCGATCCCGGCCCCGGCAATGGCGATTTTCTGTTTCATGGCAGAG
>CAZPJO010000019.1:0-16749 GCA_964586895.1 uncultured Roseicyclus sp. | reverse complement strand
CCCCACCGGTCTCATCCACATCCATCGTCAGCGTCGCCACCGGCCCATCATACGCCACCCGCCAGTGCCGATATTTCGAAGGGTCGGTCTGGAAATCGATGACCTTGGACATGGGATTCTCCTGATGCGTTGATGCAGGATAGCGCAGGGCGCGTGTGGATCAAGCGCCATATTGCAAAATAGGGCGGCCCGTTAGCTGCATCTATGCAATTTTGTGCATAAATCGAGCAATTACCGATAGTGTCGCCTCGGGCTGCTCCAGATGGGGCATGTGTTGGCACGCCTCCAACACCTCGATTTGCGCATGGGCCACTTGGCGGCGCACCGCCTCGATCTGTTCCAGCGTGCCGTATTGGTCCTGCCGCCCCTGTATCGCCAGTAGTGGACAGGTGATCCCGCGTAGCGCGTCTTCGATGTTCCATTCCCGGAACCCCGGGCTCAACCAGGCATCCGCCCACCCCCGAAACGTCGCCACCGGGTCGCGGTGGTACTTCCCCATCCGCGCAGCCATCTCCGTGCTGCGAAACAGCGTGTCGGCGCGTACGATCTCGGCCAGGCCCATGTCTTCGGTGAAGAAATGCGGCGCCATCAAAACCGCGCCGTCGATGCCCACCTGCGCGCCAGCGGCAAGCGCGGCGATGCTCGCGCCATCCGAATGGCCCACATAAACCGGTCTCGTTATGCCGAACGCCGCCTGCACCTCGGGCAAGACATCCCGCGCCTCTCGCGCCATCCAGTCAAGCGGTCGCGGCAGATCATCGGCATCCGACTGCCCATAACCCGCCCGCGAATACGCCAGGACGGGCAGGCCGCTCGCCATCTGCAAACGCTCGGGAAAATCCCGCCAAAGCGCAACGCAGCCCAACCCTTCATGTAGTAGAATGATCGCGCGGCCGCCCTTCGGCGCAGGCCCCCAGCAACGATATTCCAACCGCTTGCCACCGGCCACGACCAAGCCCGCGCCCCACATCACCCCCGCAACCGGAATCGCTGGATCTTGCCCGTTGCCGTTTTCGGCAGGTCGTCGACATACTCGACCCAGCGCGGATATTTCCACATCCCGATCTTGTCCTTCACATATCCCTTCAACGCCTCCGGCTCCGGTGGTTCCGCGCCTTGTTTCAGCACCACAAAAGCGGCGGGTTTGTCCAATCCGGCCTCGTCCGCGCGCGCCACCACAGCCGCCTCCAACACCGCCGGATGCTCGATCAGCGCGCTTTCCACCTCGAACGGGCTGACCCAGATGCCGGACACCTTGAACATGTCGTCGGTCCGCCCGCAGTAGATGAAGCGGCCGTCCTTGTGCTCGTATTTGTCGCCGGTGCGCGTCCACGCCCCTTCAAACGTCGCCTGCGATTTACTGCGGCGGTTCCAATACCCCTCCGCGCTCGACGGCCCCCGCACCAGCAATTCGCCGACCTCGCCGTCGGCCACGTCAACGTCATGCTCGTCAACAAGGCGCAATTCATACCCGGGCACTGCCGTCCCGCTGGTGCCGTATATGCAATCGCCCGGCCGGTTGCTCAGGAAAATATGCAGCATCTCGGTGGAGCCGACACCATCCACGATCTCCGTCCCCATCAGGCGTTGCCACCCCTGCCCCACATCACGCGGCAAGGCCTCTCCCGCCGAGGTGCACAGGCGCAGGTGATGCTCCGGCGCGTCCGGCACGGCCTGCACCATCGCCGCAAACAAGGTCGGCACCGCGCAAAGGATCGTGGGCTTCAGATCCGCCATGATCGCGTAAACCGCATCCGGCGTTGGCCGCCCTCCGAACAAGACCGCCGTCGCCCCTACCGACATCGGAAACGACATCCCATTGCCAAGCCCATAGGCGAAGAACAGCTTGGCGACCGAATACACCACATCCTCCTCGCAGATCCCCAGAACCTGATCACCGAACGTGTCGCAGGTGGCCTTCAGCGCCCCATGCACATGCCGCACCCCCTTGGGTTGCCCGGTCGAGCCCGACGAATACAACCAGAACGCCAATTCATCCTCATGCGCCTCCACGGTCTCCACCGGCTCGGCCCCGGCAATGAAGTCGCGGTAGCTCTCCGCCCCCTCCGGCGCGTCCCCGATCACAAGGATCGCCCGCAGGAACCGGTTGTCGCGCGTGGCGGGCTCCACCACCTCCCACATCTCTTCCGACACCACGAGGATCGAGGCGCGGCTGTCGCTCAGGATCGTCTCATATACATCCCCTGACAACAGCGTATTGAGCGGCACCGGAATCGCGCCCGCCTTCATCGCACCCCAGAACACCACCGGGAACTCGATCTGATCGCGCACGATCATCGCGATCCGCTCCTCGCGCCGCACCCCATGGCGATAAAGCGCCCCGGCAAAACGCGCGGCATGCTCATGCAGCGCCCCATAGCTCAGCGATCGCTTGCGCCCGTCCGCCTCGATAAAGGCCACCTTATCGGCCCGCCCCTCGGCGATATGGCGATCCACGAAATACGCCGCTGCATTCCCGTTCATGACCTCTCCTCCCCGTTTGGTCCCCATCCTGCTCCGAAGCCCGCCCCCCCTGGCACATGGCTTCTTCAGCTTTTTCCAAATACTCAAATCTCGCGGCCCGCCTCCCACGCGCGGCGCCTCATCTGACGCGCAACACCACGGCCATCGCGGAATCCCCCGCAGCGCAACCCTGGAACAGGCCCGTTCCGCCACCCCGGATCACCAACTCTTCTATAAGCTCTATCATCGCCCGCAGCCCCGTCGGCCCCTGCGGATGCCCCCAGATCAGGGAACTTCCGTAATTGTTCATTTCGCGCCAATCGACACCAAAGGCGCGGGCAAAGGCGATGTCGTTCACGGCGAACGGATTGTGCGACTTGATCGCATCGACCTGGCTGATCAACAATCGCGCCCGGTCCAGCGCCGCGACACTCGCCTTGATCGGGGCCGCGGGCATGAAGCCCTTCTCCTCGCGCGCCTGCCCAATCGACAGCACCTCGGTCAAAGGGTGATCGGCGCCGCCGATCTCTCGCGCTCGGCCCGCATCGCCCACCACCACCATGCCCGCATTGCCATCGGCCGGATGCGTCTGGCTGGCGAAGGTAATTGTTCCACCCGCCACCACCGGGCGCAGGGCGGCGATCTTTTCGGCATCGGCGGGCTCGACCCCTTCGTCACCCGAGAGTTGCCCTATCGTCTTGCGAAACCGCGCGTCCGGCACGTCGATCACCGGCATATACCGCCGCTGAAACGCGGCGTTATCGGCCAGTGCAGCGTCGTATTGCGCGCGCCGATGCAGGGTCAGATCGTGCTGCTCCTGCGACGTGATCCCCTCGCGCGCGGCGACGTTTTCACCGGTCTGGATCATCGCATTGCACGCCCAGGGATCATGCCCGAAATTATCCATCACCACGTCTTCATGCGCGCCCGTCCCGCCGGGCCCATACGGTGCAGGGAAATAGACATGCGGCCCGTTGGATGTCCGGTCACCCGACACGATCAACGCCTGTTCGGCCCCTTGCAACGTCTCGCCCACCGCCGTCGCCAACAAGCGCACGCCCGTGGCGCAGGCCTGGCTGACCATCGGCGCGGCCAGCCCTTCGGCCCCCATCATCGCGGTGAACCATGGCCCCCCGAAAAAGCTGCCTTTCTGGATCACCGTCTGCCCGAAGGCCGCGAAATCGAAGCTGCCGGGGGCAAGCTCCATACGCGCAATCTGCGCCCGCGCCACATGGGCCGCGAATTCCACCGAATTGAGATGCGCAAGACTGCCCTGCCAACGGGCGAAGGGCGTGGACCAATAGGCACCGTAGGGAATGTAGGCCATCAGATGCCTCCGATCGTCATGGTCGCGGGGTCGGCATCGTCGTAAAGCCGGGCGATCAGGCGGGCGCGGCGCGCCTTGATCTTTGCGAAATTCAGGTTGCCCTTGGCGGTGATCTCGCCCTCGGCAATCGATGGCGGCTCTGACAAGATCAGCGCGCGGGTGATCGTATGGGCCGACCCACCCGAGAAGCCCGTAAGTGCCGCGCGAAACGGCAAGGCGTCCCCGATCAACGCGCCATCATCATCCTGCGCCCCCTCGCGCAGGGACGCGGTCGGCACGATCAGAAGGCCCACTTCGTCACGTTCTTCGCCGGTCAGGATCACGTCCTGAACCAGGCCCTTCAAAGCGCCGAGCACCTCCAACCGCAGCGCCGCCGCCCGCACCCAAATGCCGGTGCCCAGTTTGAAATCCTCCGAGATGCGCCCATCGAAGGCAAGGCCAAGGCTCGCATCCTCGGGGTCGACAAACCGCATCGCGTCACCAGTGATGAAATAGCCCTCTTCATCGAAGGCGTGGGCCGTCTTTTCGGGCGCGTTGAGGTATGCCCCGAAGATCGACGGGCCGCGCACCCGCACCTCGTGTCGGTCCTCGGCGGGGACCAGTTTCACCTCAACCCCCGGCAATGGCACACCAACCACGCCCGAACGCTCGGTCGGCTCATGCTGCAACAACGCCGCCGGGGCCGTCTCGGTCAGCCCCCAGCTCGACGTGAAAAACGGCTGCTCGACGCCCGCGGCCTCTGCCATGGACCACAAATCCGACCACACATCCTGCGGCAGGCTCGCCCCCGCATAGAACAACATATCGAGGTCTTCGAAAAACGCCCGGGCAAAGCCCGGATCAGCCTTCATCGCATCGCGCAACGCGGCAAAGCCCACCGGCACGTTGAAACTGATCGTGCCCTGTTTGATCCGGTTGTTCTCGATCGTCTTGCCGATCAGCGCCGGGATCGGCTTGCCCCCGTCGATGTACAGCGACCCGCCATTGGCCAGCACCAGATTGAAATTATGCGACCCGCCAAATACATGGTTCCACGGCAGCCAATCCACCAACACCGGCGGCCGGTCGCGCAGGAACGGCAGGCAGGCGGCAAGCTGCGCCTGATTGGTGCACAGCATCCGATGCGTCGTCAGAACGCCCTTGGGCGACGACGTGCTGCCGGACGTCAAAAGGATTTTGGCCACCGAGTCTGGCGTCACGTCGATGTCGAGCGCTCCGCCCTTCTGCGCCAGATCATCAAGCGTCAGGCCGGGGCCATGCGCCATGATGGGACGGGCGTCGCGGAACACCTCGCGCTCCAGCACATCGGCCAACGCGAACCCATCCTCCGCAAAAACAGCCGCAGGCTGGAGGAGCGTCGCGATCTCATCAAGCCGCGCCCGGGCGGCGGGAATGGCCGCGTATTGCTCGGCCACCGCGCAGAACGGCACGCCCGCATATTGCGCCGCAAGCGACAGCACCCCATGCGCCACGGAATTCCCGGTCAGGATCATCAAGGGCCGGTCCGGCCCAAGGCCCAACGCCCGTAGGCCGACGGCGATGGCGCGCGCGGTCTGCCGCGCCTCGCCGTAGCCAACCTCGCGCCAACCCTCGCCACTGCGCTCGGCCAGAAACACCGCCCCCGGCGTCGCCTCCGCCCAATGGTCAAGCCAATCGGTCGTGCGGGCTGCGACCTCGCCCAACCCGTCCCGCGCACGCAAAAGGGTCGTGCCATCGGGCCGGTCTTCGCGGATCACATCATGGGGTTTGAACGCCACGGCGCACCTCTCCGTTTTCCATGGCGGGGCTCGCTTCGGCCTCCGGCCCCGCGGCCTCCACCGCGTGCAGCCCGTCGATCAACGCCAGGACCGCAGGTTCATCCAAATCCGCCGTCAACCTGCCATCAAACGCCACAAGCGCACCGCGCGCCTGCGTGTAATGTGACCGACCCGCCAGCGTCGGGTGCAACTCATAAGCGCGCTTATCCGCATCGGCGCGGCGGCGCATGATCCACCCGGCCTGTTCCAACCCATCTACGATCTGCACCAGATTGGGCCGCTCGATGGCCAGCACCTGCGCCACGTCCGCCTGCCGCAGGCCCGGCGTTTCCACCACCACCGACAGCACCGAATAAGAGGCCCGGCGCAGCCCGAACGGCGTCAGAACCCGGTTCACCGCCCCCATCACCGCACTATGCGCACGTTGGATATTGTAGCCCACAAGGCGGCGCAGATCGCTGTCCTGCACGCGGGGTGCCGTATCCGACGGCACGCGGCTCATTCGAACTTCGGTGCGCGCTTTTCAAGGAACGCTCGAAACCCCTCCTCCGCATCCGGAGACGTCTGGGCCAGCGCCGTGCAAAGCGCCTCGGCGAACAACCCTTCTTCCGGGGCCATGGCGTTGATCCGCGCCACGCCCTGAATGGCGAAGTAATTCGACAGCCGTGCGTTCGTGGCGATCTGTTCGGCCAATTCGCGCGCGGTTTGCATTGGGTCCTCATCCACGTAATGGCACAGCCCGAGAAGCGCGCCTTCGTCCGCGCCATAGATGCGCCCGGTCAGCATCATCTCGGTCAATCGATCCGGCCCGATGATCCGCCCCACACGCACTGTCGCACCGCCGCCCACAAAGAAGCCGCGCTTGCCCTCGGGCAGCTGGAATTGCACGTCCGGCGCGGCCACACGCACATGGCAGGCCGCCGCGACTTCAAGGCCGCCGCCGATCACCGCGCCGCGCATTGCCGTGACCATCGGCAAGCCGCCGAACTGCACCTTGTTGAGGTGGTCGTGCCACATACGCGAATGCGCCATCGCCATGTCGCTGGAACGTTCCACCTGTTCGGCAAGGTCAAGCCCGGCGCAGAAATGCTCTCCCTCGCCGGTCAGGATCGCAACCTTCACACCCTCGGGCGGCGCGGCGCAAAACCCCGACAATTCCGCGATCAGCGCGTCGTTCATCGCATTGCGTTTTTCCGGCCGGTTCAGCGTAAGCGTCGCGACCGGTCCGTCGATATCGATCAAAAGGCTCATCTCGGGGGCAACCTTGTAGCACCGTCCAGGCGAATGACCTCGCCGTTCAGATAGGGGTTTTCGACAATCGCCGCGACCATCTGGCCGAACTCGCTCGGATGACCAAGGCGGTGCGGAAACGGCACATTTTCCACGATCGCCTGCGTGGTTTCCTCGGGCAGGCTCTCCATCATCGGCGTGTTGAACAGGCCCGGCGCAATGGCGTTCACCCGGATGCCCGGCTTGGCCAATTCGCGCGCCAGCGGCAGGCACATACTCGCGATCGCGCCCTTGCTCGCCGCATAGGCCGATTGCCCCACCTGCCCGTCCTGATAGGCGGCGCTGGCAGTGTTGATCACCACGCCGCGCTCGCCCGTGTCCAGCGGCGGCAGGTCCATCATCGCCTGAACCGCATAGGTCATCACGTTATAACTCCCGATCAGGTTCACCTCGATCACCCGGCGGAACGTGTCGAGCGAGGTCTTGCCCTCGCGACCGACGATCCGCGCCGCAAGCCCGATCCCCGCGCAATTCACGCAAATCCGCGCCGCCTGCCCGAACCGCGCCATCGTGCTGGTCACGGCCGTCGCGGCATGCTCCGGGTCTGTCACATCGCATTGCTGGGAATAGCCGCCGATCTGGGACGCGATATCGCGCGCGCCGTCGCCGTCCATATCCAAAACGGCCACATCCGCGCCGCGCTCGGCCAGATAGCGGGCCGTGGCCTCCCCCAGCCCGCTGGCCCCGCCCGTGACGATGGCCACTTGTCCATCAAGCTGCATCGGACCTCCCTCTCCTTTGCAACGACGATTCTCGCTTATCGTTATACTACATAACTATCTTCAAACGTCACCACGTGATGAAAACCAGCGTGATCATCGGAAACGCCACGAGCAACACCACCCGCAACAGGTCAGAGGCGATGAAATACAGAACCGCGCGGTACGTCGCGGTCATCTTCGTCGTCTTTTCCATCGCGTTGATGATGAACAGGTTCATCCCCACCGGCGGCGTGATCAGCCCGACTTCCACCACGATCAGAACCAGAATACCGAACCAGATCGCGACCATCTCGATGTTGATCCGGTTCAAGGCGCCCTGGTTCACCCGCCGAAGTTCCAGCGCGCGGGTCTGATCCCGGGTCATCTCCGCCCCGTCGGCCAGCGCCCGCAACGCCCCGTCCAGCGGCACGATGTCCGCGCCGAAATGCGCCTGGATCGTGTCGAATTGCACCGTCTGCGCCAGGCTCAGTTGCGCGCCTTCGCGGTAGGTCGCCAACAGCGCCTCTATCGTGTCCCGCGTCATGTCCGGCACCGCCAGCAACGCCTCCATCGCGCGCGCGGTGTGCAGATCGGCCATCGACACAAAGCCGAAATCAAGCCCCTGCATCACCGGCCAGAAGATCGGGATCGTCAAAAGGATCATCGAAAGGCTGTCCATGAAACAACCCAGGATCAGGTAGAAGATCAGGATCAGGATCAACACCGTATAGGGGCTGAACCCGCTGGTCCCGACCCATTCCGCGATGCCCTGCGGCACCTGCGTCAGCCCGAGAATCCCGTTGTAGAACGCCGCGCCCAGGATGATGATAAAGATCATCGCCGTGGACCGACCCACCACCAGGAAACTCTCCCCCAGCGATTTCATCCCCAGCCCGCCGTTGAAATACGCGATCAACCCGGTGCCAAGGGCCCCCACCGCCGCGCCTTCCGTTGGCGTGAACCACCCCGCATAGATGCCGCCCACAACCGCCCCGAACACCAACAGCACGGGCCAGATCTTGGCCATCGCCACCATCCGCTCCGGCCATGGGATACGCGGGCCGACGCCCGCGCTTTCGGGGTTCAACGCCACGTAGACCCGGATCGCGATGATATACCCCAGCGCCGCGATAATGCCGGGGATGAAGGCCGCAAGGAACAGCTTGGCGATGTTCTGCTCGGTCAGGATCGCGTAGATCACCAGCACGATGGACGGCGGAATGAGAATGCCAAGCGTGCCGCCCGCGGCCAGTGCCGCCGTCGAAAACCCGCCGTCATAGCCATAGCGCCTGAGCTCGGGCAGGGCCACGCGCCCCATCGTGGCCGCCGTGGCCAGCGACGATCCGCAGATCGCCCCAAACCCCGCGCAGGCCCCGACCGCCGCCATCGCCACGCCACCCTTGCGGTGGCCCAAGAACCCCTCAGCCGCCTTGAACAGCGCCTGCGACATGCCGCCTAGTGTCGCGAAATGCCCCATCAAAAGGAACATCGGGATGATGGTCAGGGAATAGCTGGAAAATGTCGTAAACGTCTCGGATTTGAGCCGCCCGAACGGCACCTGCGTGTCGCCCGTCACCATGATCAGGCCGACAAGACCCGTAAAAAACATCGACAATCCGATCGGCACCCGCAGGAAGATCAGCGTCAGAAGGAAGGGAAACGACAGGATCCCGATCAGTTGGTCGCTCAATGCTCTGCCCCCAGATCAGGCGGCAGGATCATCCGGCCCGACACCATCTCGATGACGCGCACGATGGCGAGGTAAACCGCCACGACCGCAGTCAACGCCGCACCGACAAAGCCGATGGCATAGGAATACCAGACCGGCAATTGCAGCTCCAAGGTCGTCTGGCCTGAATTGTATTTCGTCAAAAGCCCGCCGAACAATTGCACCGCGATCAAGACCATGACGCCTGCAAACACCACCTCCGTGATGCCGCGCAGCACGCGGTTCTTGCGCTCGGACATGGCCGAGGTGAAGATATCCACCGTCGCGTGCCCGCCGGTGATCTGACAGATCGGCAGAAATGCGAAAATGACGAACGCCACGCCCGCCTCGATCAATTCGAACGTGCCCAGGATCGGGCCCACCCCCGCGTCGATCATCCATTGCCCCAGCCCGGCCATGGTATCGGCCTCGACCATCCAGTGAAACAGCCGGTCGAGCAGCCGCATCACGATGTTGAAGACCGTCAAAACGATCAGCGCCGAAAGCATAATCCCGCCAAGGATCGCCATCAGGCGCGACAAAAGCAGAAGCGCGCGGTGCATGTGTGTCCCTTGAAAAAAAGGGGCCGCGTGGTGGCGCGGCCCCTTGTCTGATTTACTGACCTGCGCCGGCGCAATCGCCCGCCATCAGCTCACGCGCCCGGTCGATCAGGGCCTGACCATCCAGTCCGCTGCCCGACACATCGTCGATCCAGCTCTGGTAGATCGGCTCAACAACCGGCATCCAGACCTCTTGGGCCGTGGCCTCGTCGATCATGATGATGTTGTTGCCCGCCTCGACGGCCAATTCACGCGCCGGACCATCGGCATCGGCCTGCGTGCCGCCGGCGAAGATCGAGAACTCAAGGCCCGAATTCTCATCCAGGATCTGCTGCAGATCTTCCGGCATTGCGTTGTAGGCATCGTTGTTCATCGCCAGCACGAACGTCAGCGTATAAAGTCCGTTGCCCTCGAACCCGGTGTGGTTCTCGACCAGTTCCGGCACCCGCAGCGCGGCGGTGACTTCCCACGGAATAGTGGTGCCATCAATCGTGCCGCGCGACAGCCCCTCGGGCACCGCAGGCACCGGCATGCCCACGGGCGTCGCCCCCGTCAGCTCCAGCAATTGGTTCACAAGCCGCGACCCGCCACGGATCTGCATGCCCTGCAAATCGTCGGGCGTTTCGACCGGATCGGCGGTGTGGAACATCCCCGGGCCATGCACCCAAGTGCCAAGCAGATGAACATCCGCGAACTGCTCCTGCATGCTTTCTTCATACATCGTCCAATAGGCGCAGGACGCGGCGCGCGCATCGGCCACCATGAACGGCAACTCGAACACCTCGGTGCTCGGGAACCGGCCCGGCGTATAGCCCACGACCGTCCATACGATGTCGGCCACACCATCAATCGCCTGATCCATCAGCTCGGGCGGGGCACCGCCCAATTGCATCGACGGATAACGCTCGATCTCGATACGTCCGCCCGAAGCTTCCTCGACCTGATCGGCCCACACATCCAGAACCAGCGCCGGAACATTGGCCTGCGCCGGCAGGAACTGGTGCAGCTTCAGCGTCACTTCCGCCTGCGCAAACGCGCCGGTGGCCGCCATCGCGCCCACTGCCACGCCACCCAGCGCCGTCATAAGGGTTTTCGTCTTCATGTATCTTCCTCCCAATTTTGGTTGTTGCGCGGGTTGTCCCGCATCTTTGTTGGCACCGGCCTACCGCCGCGCCCCTTAATAGATATGATGCATAACTATTTACGTCTGTCACCATATTCGATTGCTCTGCCCCATCCTTTTCCACTTCTTCCCCAAAAGGAAAGCGCGCTTATCATCTCGCTTGGCGCAATCGCTCCGCATCGATAGAATCGCGCCATGTCTGAAATCTACACCATGCCCGGCCATCTGATACGCCGTTTGCAACAAATCTCGATCAGCGTGTTCACCGACCGCATGAAGGCGCTTGGCCATGACCTGACCGCGCCGCAATTCGCCACGCTTGCCGTGCTGTCGCGATCGCCCGGCATTGACCAGGCAACGCTTGCGGGCCTGATCGCCCATGATCGCCCGACCATCGGCGGCGTTGTCGAACGGCTGGCGGCCAAGGGCCTTCTGACACGCCGCCGCAATGCCCACGATCGCCGCGCCATGGTCCTCGACCTGACGCCTGCGGGGGCCGATCTCCTCCGTGCCCTCGTGCCCGAAGTGCGCGCCCTGCAACCCGATATCCTGCCTGGCCTGACCGACGCCGAACGCGCCGAATTCATCCGCCTTGCCACCAAGGTCGCCACAATCGGCAATGCCGCCGCCCGTGCCCCTCTGGTGGTGCCCACTGCGCCTCAAGACAGCACCTGATCGGGGCGCGCCGGACCAATTGCATCAAGCAGATCCGCCACCTGTGCCCGGCATCTCGCCTCGGCGCGGTCCGCGCCCAACGCCGCCTCCGCCGCCGGGTTCGAGCGCAGCACAAGACGCCGCCATCCATGCAGCACCAGAACCCGCAACGCGAAACGGTCAAGCGGGTCGCGCGGCAGTGTGCCCGGTGGCGGCAATGCGGCCGACAGTGCGGTGAACTCCACCTCGCAGGCGGCCTCGTCCAAAACCGCGCGCACCCAAACGGGCCAACCCCGTGCCTCGGGCAAGGCCACCAACCAATCCTCCGGCACCTCTTGGTCCGGCCCACACACAAGTGCAAAACTTCGCGAAAGAGGAACCGCCGATAACACCCCGGGCAACAGCGCCAGCGCATCAGGCGCGTCCGGCGGAAACCCGACCAACCGGCATGGCGCGCCTTGGACCGGCGGGCCATAGATACGCCCGGCCACCGCACGGCTTTGCGCCTGCCCGCTTTCGGTCAGGCGGTGAAACCCCACCCGCCCTTCGCGGCGGCTGTCCACCCATCCGTCGCGCTTGAGCCGGTGCAACGCCACGCGCATCGCCTGCGGCTGCAACCCGATCCGCTCCACCAGCGCCGACAAAACAAGCCCCGAAACCTCTGCCTGCCCTGCCTGCGCGCAATCGCCAAGGCACGACACGATCACCGACCACAACTTCAACGAGCTCGCCTCTGACAGAGCCTGCGCCAGCGCCGTGACCGGATCATCCGCCTTCATCGCGACGACGGTCATGTCGCCGCCCCAATCACTTGGCCACCCCAATCACTTCGCCACCATCGTCAGAAGCTCATATTCCGCGACCGGTTCATCCGCCTGATTGCGCACATCCGCGTGCCACCGCACCTCGCCGTAGTCCGCATTGCGCGACTTGCGATCCATCACCGTCAGATGCACCCGGATGCTGTCACCCGGTACAACCGGCTTCAAAAACCGCAACGAATCCAACCCCGTGTTGGCCAACACCGGCCCTTCGCTCGGCTCCACAAACAGTCCCGCCGCGAAACTCAGGATAAGATAGCCATGCGCGACGCGCCCCGCAAAGAACGGATTCCGCTTGGCCGCCGCATCATCCATATGCGCGTAAAACGTATCGCCGGTGAAATCTGCAAACCGCTCGATATCCTCCAACGTGATCTCGCGCGCCGCCGTCGCCAGCGTCCGCCCGATTTCCAATTCCCCAAACCTGAGCCGAAACGGATGCACATCTGCGGGCGTCTTGGTCCCGCCCGGCACGAACCGCCCCGTCACCGCGCGCAGGATATCGGGCGAGCCCTGCACCGCCACGCGCTGCATGTAATGCTTCACCGCCCGGATCCCGCCAAGCTCTTCTCCGCCGCCCGCGCGCCCCGGCCCGCCATGGGTCAGATGCGGCATCGGTGCGCCATGGCCCGTGGCCTCGCGCCCGGTGTCGCGATTGTTCACGTAAACCCGCCCGTGCCACGCGCCGATCCCCGTGACGACCTCGCGCGCCACATCGCCCGAATGCGTGATAAGCGAGGCGACCAAAGATCCCGCGCCGCGATTGGCCAGCGCCATCGCATGGCCAAGATCGCGATAGGGCATCACGGTCGATACCGGCCCGAACGCCTCGGTCCCGTGCACCCGCTCCGCCGCGTCGGGGTCATTGCAAACATACAGATGCGGCGCCACGAACGCCCCCTTTTCCATGTCGCCCTGCGGCGAAAACCCGTCCTGCCCGCCGCACACCAATTCTGCCTCGGCTGCGATCATCGCGGCCTTTTCCAACACGTCGCGCCGCTGGCTCAGCGACACCACCGACCCCATCCGCACGCCCTCGCGTCGCGGATCGCCCACCACAACCTTCGACAGCTGCGAGGACAGCCGATCAACGAGAGGCTGGAGGAGCGGCTGAGGCACCATCACCCGCCGGATCGCAGTGCATTTCTGCCCCGCCTTCGTCGTCATCTCGCGCAGGATTTCACGCACCGCGATGTCGAATTCCGGGTTCTCCACCGTCACATCCGGCCCGAGAATACTCGCGTTCAACGAATCCTGCTCCGCCGTGAACGCCACCCCCCGCGGCAGACCGTCCGCCACCAGGGCCGCTGTCGTGGCCGAGCCGGTGAACGTGACCACATCCTGCGGCCCAAGCGACGCCAATCCACCGCCCACGCCGCCCGTCACCAACTGCAATGCGCCCTCCGGCAACACCCCCGCCTCCAGCATCAGGCGCACGCACAATTCCGTCACATGCGCCGTCGCAGTCGCCGGTTTCACAATGCTCGGCACACCGGCCAGAAGGGCTGGCGCGATCTTCTCCAACATGCCCCAAACCGGGAAGTTGAACGCGTTGATATGAAACGCCACGCCCAGACGCGGCGTGTAGATATGCTGCCCGCCGAACGCGCCCGTCTTGCCCAACGGCTCCCACGCGCCATCGACCAGGACTTGACCCTCCGGCATCTCACGCCGTCCTTTCGAGGCGAACACGAAAAGCGTCCCGATCCCGCCATCCACGTCAAACCCGTGATCAGCCTGCGTCGCGCCCGTCGTGAACGACAGGTCATAGAGTGCCTGCTTGCGCTCGTTCAGATGCAGCGCCAGCGCCTTGAGCATCCGCGCGCGGTCGTGGAAATCCATCGCGCGCAACGCAGGCCCCCCGACCCGCCGCGCGTAATTCACCATGCCCGCCACATCGAGCGTGTCATTGCCCGCCTCGGCGATCACCACGCCCGTGGACGCATCCGCAATCGGGCGCGCACCCGGCCCGGCCTCCAACCAGACGCCTTTTGCATAGCTGCCAATGCGTTGCATGATTTCCCCTTCCCGAAAAATCTTGTAACACTTTGCGAGATGCGGCAGGCTGACGCAAGGGGGAGAGTGATCGCATGTCCATGACGCCGAAACAGCGCGCCGTGAAAAGCGCCGATGCCATGTGGGCCGGTGATCGCGCCTCCGCCTGGGTCGGCATGCAGATCGCGCAAGTCGACGAAGGGCGCGCCACCCTTACCCTCACCGTCCGCGAAGATCACTGCAATGGCCACGGCATCGGCCATGGCGGCGTCACCTTCATGCTCGCCGACAGCGCCTTCGCCTTCGCCTGCAATTCGCGCAATATCACCACCGTTGCGCAGCACAACACCATCAGCTTTCTCGCGCCCGTGCGTCTGGGCGATACGCTCACCGCCGACGCCCGCGAAATCACGCAATCCGGGCGCTCGGGCATCACCGACGTCACCGTCACCAACCAAAACGGCGTCATCGTCGCCGAATTCCGCGGCGCCTCGCGCGCCATCGGCGGCCCCTTGTTCGAGGAATAGACAATGCGCGACCTCACCCCGCCCCGCGACACGCTCGACCCGATCGAAATCGCCTCGCGCGATGAAATCGCGGCGCTGCAACTTGAACGCCTGAAATGGTCGCTGCGCCACGCCTATGACAACGTGCCGTTCTACCGCCGCCAATTCGACACCCACGGCGTCCACCCCGACGATCTGCAAAGCCTTGCGGACCTCGCGAAATTTCCGTTCACCGTCAAATCCGACCTGCGCGACAATTACCCCTTCGGCATGTTCGCCGTCCCGCGCGATCAGATCACCCGCATCCACGCCTCTTCCGGCACCACCGGAAAACCCACGGTCGTGGGCTATACCAAGGGCGATGTCGCGATGTGGGGCAACTTGGTCGCCCGCTCAATGCGCGCGTCGGGCACAGCGCCCGGCGACATGGTCCACATCGCCTATGGCTACGGCCTGTTCACCGGCGGGCTTGGCGCGCATTACGGGGCCGAGGCTTTGGGATGCACCGTGGTGCCCGTCTCGGGCGGGATGACCGCGCGGCAGGTTACTCTGATAGAAGATTTCCGACCGACCACTATCATGGTCACACCGTCCTACATGCTCAACATCCTCGAAGAATATCACCGGCAGGGCCTCGACCCGCGCGCGTCCAGCCTCGAGGTGGGCATTTTCGGCGCCGAGCCCTGGACCAACAAGATGCGCGCCGAGGTCGAAGCCGCCTTCGACATACACGCCGTCGATATCTACGGCCTGTCCGAAGTGATGGGCCCCGGCGTCGCCAACGAATGCGTGGAGACAAAGGACGGGCTGCACATCTGGGAAGATCACTTCTATCCCGAAATCATCGACCCGCAGACCGGCCAAGTGCTGCCGGATGGCGAAATGGGCGAGCTTGTGTTTACCACGCTGACCAAGGAAGGCCTGCCGATCATCCGCTACCGCACCCGGGATCTGACCCGGCTCCTGCCCGGCACAGCGCGCGCGATGCGGCGGATGGAAAAGATCACCGGGCGCTCGGACGACATGATCATCCTGCGCGGCGTCAACGTGTTTCCAAGCCAGATCGAGGAACAGGTCCTGACCGTCGATGGGCTTGCGCCGTATTATCAGATCGAGCTGGTCAAGGACGGCCAGATGGACGCGATGAAGGTTCATGTCGAAAGCCTTCCCGAACATGGCGGTGGCGAGGCGCAGGCCGTGCAGGCCGCGACGCTGGCGCATCGGATCAAGGAGGTCGTCGGCGTGACGGCCCGGATCGAAGTCGCCGATCCCGGCCAGGTGGAGCGCAGCCAGGGCAAAGCGCGCCGCGTTGTCGACAATCGCGGGTAGCGCCCTTGGAAAACGTCTGCGCCAAGTCGCAGGCCGCTGGGGAAGGCGCTGCCTCCCCCAGACCCCCACCCCAACCCCCCACAGAGGTATTTTTGACCAATGGAAGACAAGGGCGCGTCACGTTACCGTTTTTTGCGAATCCGCGTCGCGTTGTAACATTTTGTTGGACGGGATCGGGCGGGTTTGCTATCGTAGGTACGCAAAGGGAGGCCTGCGATGTACGCTCAAATGATCAAATCGGAAGCGACAAGCGACGACCCGGAGATGCTGGCCGCGTTTCAGGCGCGCATCGACGCGGGCGACAAGATCGAGCCCAAGGATTGGATGCCCGAGGGCTATCGCAAGACCCTGATCCGGCAGATCGGGCAGCATGCGCATTCCGAGATTGTCGGACAATTGCCCGAGGGCAATTGGATCACCCGCGCGCCCACGCTTGAGCGCAAGGCGATCCTGCTGGCCACGGTGCAGGACGAGGCCGGCCATGGCCTCTATCTTTATTGTGCCGCGGAAACGCT